>JAZRRB010000091.1:0-4186 GCA_045650385.1 Candidatus Scatosoma sp.
AAAGCCCCTCTTTCATTGCAAATACCTGCTTGCGTACTCGCATGTAAGACAATTTCAGGATAAGTATTTTTTATCGCTTTCCCAAGCAATAAATCTTGCATAATAATTGCATCAGCCCCACACGCCCAAACGGATAATAACGCTTGCACAAAATCGTCTACTTCGTTCTCTTTAACGAGAGTATTCATCGCAACGTATACTTTGACACCGCAAAAATGCGCCTTTTTAATAACAGCCAAAAGCGCCACCTCGTCAAAGTTATCGGCGCTTTGACGTGCGGAAAAGGAGCTATATCCCAAATATATGGCGTTTGCGCCGTTGTCTATCGCCGCGTTTGCACACTCTTCGTTGCCTGCGGGCGCAAGTATTTCCAACATAATTTTCCTTTGTATTATTCTTCTATATAAGCGTAATTTTCTATTACGTATGCAACGGCATCTTCGTTATTGGTATACGGCAACGTCGTTGCAACCGCCTTAAGTTCTTCTGCAGCGTTCGCTACCGCCAACCCCAGCCCTGCCTTTTTTATCATTGGCAAATCGTTCCATTGATCCCCGATTGCTATCGTTTCTTCTATGGGCACGTTGTATTTGTTCGCCAAAAACTCTAAGGCGGTCGCTTTGGAATATTTTAAGTTGCATACCTCAATCAAAAATTTGGCGCTTTTCGTTATAACACAATCCTCAAATTTCATGGCGGAAATTTTATCGATATATTCCGCCGATTTATCAGGCTCGACCATCATTAGAAATTTGAACGGACACATACCCGTTTCTTCAATATATTTCCAAAGCGGTTTATCGAGCACACGTTTTGCCTTGACTTTTACAGCTTCTTCATACATACGCAACGGCTCGTCGTCCATATTCGAATAATACTCGGATAAATCATACGCGTGCGTATGCAACCCAAGTTCTTCTACCGCCTTACAAATACGCACGGACAAATCGTGAGGAAGTCGACCTTGCATAATCGGTTTTCCGCTTTCAATATCCAAAATTATCGAGCCTTGTCCGCAGCAAAGTAAGCCTTTTAACCCAAGTTCTCTTGCTTTTGGCAATATTGCCGACGGCATCCTACCCGTACAAAGTGCAAACGTACCGCCACTTGCGATATATTCGTCAATTGCTTTCTTTGTTTTCTCCCCAACTGTCCCGTCTTTTCTTGCCAACGTTCCGTCAAAATCGGATGCAATTAATGGATAGCGTATTTTTCGCATACTTAAATCTTTTCCTTAAAGTAAATTTGAATTTTATCCGCAAGCTCTTTGCCGATACCCTCTACCGTACAAAGCTCTTCTACGCTTGCATGCATAATCTTATCAATCGTGCCGAATTTTTCCATTAACGCCGTCTGTTTTTTCTTTCCAACGCCGTCAATTTCTTCTAAAACGGACGCCAAATTTCGTTTGGAATGCAGGCTTCTAAAATACGTGATTGCAAAACGGTGCGCTTCGTCGCGCAAACGTTGTAACATCTTCAAAGCGTAATCGCGCTTGTCTATCCTTACGCTAAACGAAGAAAATAGGGTGAATATCTCTTCCTCTTTTTCAGCAAGAGAAATCAGTTCGATATCCGTAATACCCGCCTCTTCAAACACTTCTTTCACAGCGGAAAGCTGTCCTTTGCCACCGTCGATGACAATCAAATCGGGTTTCGGGAAACGTTCTTCCTCGTCCGTACCCAATTTGGCTAGCCGTCTTCTCATCATTTCTTGGTGCGAGGCGTAATCGTTTGCCCCTTCCACTGTCTTGATTTTGAAACGACGGTAACTACTTCGTTCCGCTTCGCCGTCAATAAAGACTACCATCGAACCGACTTTATCTACGCCGCTAATGTTCGATATATCGTAACATTCCATACGTTTGGGATATTTTGACAGTCCTAATAACTCCTGCAAGTGTTTGCAGGCATTTTTTGTCATATCGTTTTTATGACGAATTTTATCAATCGATTTGGAAAGATATTCGTCGGCGTTCTTTTCCGCCATGTCCAAAAGCTGTTTCTTTACCCCTGCTTTGGCAAGCGTTACCACTACTTTTTTGCCAAACTTTTCCAAAAAGTAATTTTCCAAAAGCTGCTTTTCGCAAAAATCCTGCGTGATAATCTCTTGTGGTAATTCATGCGAGGAATAAAACTGAATGATAAACGCCGTGAGTGCGTCCGTTTCTGAAAACGAACAATCTTCCAACGCAAAATTACTACCCCCTTGCATAATGCCGCTACGCGTTACCAACACGTTGACGGAAGAATACAAATAGTTCGTCTTTAACGCAATAATATCCGCATTGATAGAACGGTTCAACGACGTGATACGCTTCAATTTGAGTTTGGAAAGCATTTGCAACTTTTCACGGTACTCCATGGCGAGTTCAAATTCCTCATTTTCCGCAAACCTCGTCATTTTTTCGCGCAAAATCTCTTCCGCTTCTTCATAGTTCCCGTCCAAAAAGGAAATCGCTTTTTTTACTCTTTCGGCATACGCAGTTTTATCGCACAAATGCGCACACGGCGCTTGGCAACGGTGCAAATGATAGGCAAGACAAGGCTTTTTCGGCTTTGCCCCCACTGCGGTTGTGCAAGTGCGCACATTATACACCGATTCTACAACGTCCAAAATCTCTCCACAACGCACTCCGCCCATAAACGGACCAAAATATTTGCCGTCCTTTTTGATTTTCCGGGTAATGCAAACACGAGGAAATTCCTCTTTCGTTACCTTGATATACGGGTACGTTTTATCGTCTTTTAAGAGAATATTGTATTTGGGTTTGTATTTTTTTATCAGGTTATTTTCCAGTGCAAGCGCGTCGATTTCCGTCTTGGTGATGATATAGGAAAAATCGGCGATATTTTCCACCATAGCCGCTACTTTTTCGGGCTTTGCCGACGAGTGAAAATATTGACGCACTCTATTTTTCAAAACACGCGCCTTTCCTACGTATATCACCACTCCGTCTTTATCCAGCATAATGTATACGCCAGGATTTTCAGGTAGCAGTTTGAGTTTTTCTTGTAACTCGCTCATAATTCACCCGTCATTTTACACCGAAAACGGCGGAATTTTTTCCCACCGTATTTTTCGACGTAGCCGTCTATACATTATTATATACCAAAACGCAAATTTTTGCAAGGGAATCACCAAAAAAATACACCCTTAACAGCCTAAAAACTCTATTCCTTTCAATAATACGTCGTTAATTGAATCATCCGTTAGGCTATAAAAGACAATTTTACCTTGCCGAACGCATTTCACCATACCCGCACTCTTCAAATACCGCAATTGATGCGACACCGTCGTTTGATTGATTTGTAAAATTCTTGATAAATCGGTAACGCACAGTTCGCTGATTGCTAAGGCTGACAAAATTTTCACCCTTGTATAATCGGAAAAGACGGAAAAAAAGCACACGACGCCTTCGAGAATATCCCCTTGCGGAACGTAATCTTCGATAAGCCCCCGTGTGCGTTTGTCCAAAAGTAACGTTTGTTCCATAAACACCTCCACGTATGTTTTTATGGAAATATGATAACATATATACCCACGTTATTTTCTAATATATTTTGTCAATATTTTATGCTTTTTGTCGTGTAAAATCAAGAAATTTTCTTAACCGTATACCCGGCTTCCTCAATCGCTTTTACAATCGTTTCATTATCTACTTCCGTAGTAAGCGTAGCCGTTTTCTTTTTCAAGTTCACCTCGACGTTCTCCACGCCCTCAATACCCTGCAACGCTTTGGTGACGTGCGCGACACAATGTTGACACATCATTCCTTCAATTTTTAACGTTTTTTGCATACCTGCTCCCTCCGTTTTTATTTCCTTTTTCTTATGAAATCTTGTAAGCCGTAACGCGTTCGTAACCACGAAAAGCGAGCTTAAACTCATACACGCCGCCCCAATCATGGGATTGAGCGTCAAGCCAAGAAACGAGAAAAGTCCTGCCGCCACGGGAATAGCCACTACGTTATAAAAGAACGCCCAAAATAAATTTTGATGAATATTTCGAACGGTTGCCTTGCTTAAATCAATCATTGTACTAACGAGCGCTAAATCACCGCGCGATAATACTACGTCCGCGCTGTCAATCGCCACGTCCGTACCGTTGCCCATCGCAACGCCCACGTCCGCCGCTTTTAACGCAGGGCTATCGTTGATACCGTCGCCCACCATAGCAACAAAAC
>JAZRRB010000092.1:0-3011 GCA_045650385.1 Candidatus Scatosoma sp.
ATCAGGGATCGTCACGTACTTATGTAGGGTTTTATCCGCTTTTACCGTAATATTAAAGCGGAATTTCACCTCGTAATCATTTTGCTTGTAGCCGTTTGCCAAATAGTAAATATAACACGCTTTCGGTATTTCATACGTACCAACATGAGCAAGGAACACATTGTTGTCGTCTTCAAACCCCGATTGATAAAATTCTTTTGCAAGGGGCGTACCGTCCTTTTGATAGACCCCTTTCAAGTGTAAGCATGCCTGCGTATCGTTTCGTGCAAGATATTCTATATTATAGTCTATCTTTTTTACCGTTTCCCCTTCTTCGCGGGATATATCGATTGTATATTCGTTGCCGAGATTATCTTCTACAACCGCATATAATTCATTCGGCGCGTATACGTATTCTACTTTAGGACTAGAACAACCTACAAGCCCTAAAAGCATATACAACGATAAAAGAATTGCTAAAAATTTTTTCATAGTTCCCTCTCCTTTACCCTACAATAATCATATCCGATTCAAGCGTAAAATCACAATATTTCCCGTCTCGCGTTTTCAAATATACACTCAACATTGAAAATTCTTTCTCAAAGTGTATTTGCAATTGTAAAATGAATTTTTTATTCTTTTTGATAAAACCATATTCTAAAAAAATTTTTTTCGTAACTTTATTAAACAGTTTTTTATCCATATTCAATGCTTATAATTATATATAACGACAAAGGAGTTAGACGGCTCTAACGGAAAAGAAAAATCATAAGTCATCGTGTTATTTGAAAAAGTAAAAATTTCGTTATCCGTTAAATACACCGTACTGTTGGTATAAGCTTTTCTTGTATAAGTATATTCTTCATACGTCAAAACACCGTCTTTCATTATTCCAAGCGATATAATTTCGTCCGTTTTTACAAAAATAGAATAATATTTCGGTGCAAGATATACCCTTTCATTAGTTCCATTGATGTTTTGAACGATGCTATACGTGCCAAGGTTATCACACAGGAAATCTTCAAACTTTTTAATCGTATCTATGGGTTCAGATGATGGTATATATGGTATAAAAGGGCTTAAATCTTCAACTTTTAACGTATCCGATTTACTAAACGTTATTTTATCAAATATGTATTCCGCATTGTACGTTGTTTCTTTCGCTTGGCACGATGTTAAACATAACCCTGTCCCCAATGTGCATACAATCGAAAGAATGATAGCTAATAATTTTTTAATCTTTTTCATAATTTCATTCTCCTTTTATTTTTTTATTTAGCGTCCTTGCAAGACAAAACTATTCCTCTATCTTTATCGTGTAATAACGCATTAGCGACGTTGTCCCGTAAGCGTTCTTCCACTCAATGTATATAATTACGCTATCACCTACTTGTGCGGTAGGTAAAACGTAAATCGTATCCCTATCAACAACCTCTACAATACCGTAGTTACGCCAAGCAATATAGACCTCTTTTTGATCAATATACGGAATCGGGTCCGCGATTATATTCAAGTCGATATACGCCCCCGCTTTTACCTTTGGATGCGCTACACCCACAAACACATCGCTTGGTCTTATCATCACTTCCAAAAAGATATAGGACAACTCCTCGCCGTAAAATGCTTCAATTTGATATTTAACGTTTCCACTAACGCTTTCCTTAAAAATGAGTTCTCCGTTTGCGCCTACGGTCAAATCGTCCGTTTCGTTCCAGTTTTCATCGTAAATCGTCAAGCTCACGTTCGCAAGCGAGATGGCGTTTCCTTCGCCGTCTTCCGCTGTCAGAAACATACTCTCGTCCGCATACAAATACACGTCTTCAATTTCACCGTTGAGAAGAAGATAAAAATCTACTTGCATAATAATAATCGTTTGTTCGGCGGTAATGCCACCTTCAGCACGCGCAATAAGATTGATATGCTCTGCAAAATCAGGAATTTCGTCCGCAATTACCAGCGTTGCAGTTCCCGCGTTCGCCGTCAGCGTTGCATACTTTTGCCCTGCTTCGTCTAAAGTGTACGAAACACCCATATCCGTCGCGTCTTGGTTTACGTTTGCGTGCAAACGCAATGTTTCGCCCGGTCTTGCATAAACATAGGTTACGTTAGGTACAAATTGAAGACTCGTAACAGGTACGGCTTCCATTTCAAAAGTAAGCACGTTACTTTCCATTCCGTCCGCAATGGCAACGATTTTAATTTGATTATAAGCACGGAATCTGTCATAGGTAATTTTTAATACCCCCGTGCTTTCGTCCAATATCCCGATAAGCTTACCGTCGCGAACCGAACTTTCGTCTTCTAAAACCTTATAGGTAACGTCCGTTATCGTCTGGTAGAAGTCGGGATAAATCTTTGTCACAAGCTGAATTTCCTGTCCGCCCGTAACGATAACTTTCCCCGATTCGCCGTCCGAAGTCATCAACACAACCTTGGAAATTTCTTCGTACTGTGTGCCGTCTTCCAACCACGTAGTAGGCACGCCGTTCACGTAGCGCCAACCGTTTTCCGCATACGTTTGACTGTAATAATACATTGTGGACGATGATACGACCTCAATATTTTTGACGTTTGACCACTCCGCTTGCGTACCCATATAGTAGATAGCTTTCGGTGGCGAGTAATAATAATCGTCTTTTTCACCAATGGAAACAACCGATTTAGGAATCACAACCCAATCGTATTCATAACCGTACCCAGCCACAACACAAATGCTTGCGTCCGCCAATACTATCGTTCCCTCATGAATAATGAAGGTTTTTGCCGAATACGCAGGACGAAGGAAGTAATTCTCCAAATACCTGCCGTCTATCGTGGAATCCGAATCGTAGGACGGATCATAGGGCGTATAACCGAATGCATCGTATCCAATGCGCTCCAACACGCTATTGAGCGTAAAGTTTTCCAGCTTGGAACATTCAGCAAAAGCTTGCTCGTGAATTTCTTTTAATCCCGTACCGCAAACAACACGCTTTAAAGTCGGATCGTAGCCATGTCGTTCTGTGAGCCAAGGAGTTGTTATCAGGTCTTGT
>JAZRRB010000093.1:0-1586 GCA_045650385.1 Candidatus Scatosoma sp.
CCGAGTATTTCAAAGACTCCCTTGCAATAGACTCTCGCGGAAATCTTCTCGTCATGTACCACGGTACATTTAGTGATTTTACGGTTTTTGATATTGAGAAGACAAGCGATGTAAATAAATTTGGTAGAGGGCATTATTTTACTTCTTCATTTATAGACGCCGAAAAACATTACATGGGTTCTGGCGGAACAACTCGAGATAGTTACAACGATGTAGATATTAAAATTGAAGAAATGGCGTTTGACCTTTTTGCTGAAAAGGGGTATTCATATGAGGATTCCTTAACAAGCGATACCGAAATATTAAATATTCTTAATGAGTGTTACGAGCAAGCAGAGGCGTATTATTCAAGGGACAAAGCAAAATTGTTGACGGCTTACCTTAATGTTACGAATCCGTTGTACGTGAGAAAAGGAGTCGATGTTGGGAGTGTTTATGAGTATGTTTTCGTTGATAAGTCGGGTAAGATTGTAGATATCAATTTTTCTGATGCTGCAAAGAGTGGTTACGATGGTGTGATTGACGATATTGCATCGGAAAGCTTGAAAGACGTGGGAAAAGGGACTACGCATATTATAGTTTTTAACTCCAATCAAATCAAACTGACGAGCAACAAAACGCCAACGAATAACGAGGATATCCGTTATTCTCGTAGAGTAACGCCAAACGAAAATACAAACGCGGACGTCAATGATTATACGGAAAAGCAGTATAATGATTTTGGTTGGGCGAGAGTAAATGGAGTAATTTCCTACCGTGAGAACGGAAATTTTAGAACACAATACCGTAAAATTAAGGACGGAGAGCAAACGAATTTTTATCGTTCTTCGAAAGGGGAAATTATCGTTGCAACAAACGATATGGAAGCTGGTGCGTATGGTGTCAACAACGTGCTTGTTTTCGCAAAAGGAAGTTATCTAAATTATAAAATAACAAGGATTGTAAAAATCAATTTTCAAAATGAAACTGATATTGAGATTGTGAGGGATTATATCTATGACCGAGAAAGGAATAGGACATCAACGAGCGTTATTATTGAAAACCTTTTTGAACAAGAACTTATCCGAGAATACCGAAATAGCGATTTCGAGGATTATCAAGAAATCAGAAGACAAAGAAGAGAAAGCGAAAGAGCTGCGGGAATTGATAGAGAGTTGCGAGACAGAAACGGAGCTGATAGCGAAATTAGACGTTCTCGCCGAATAATATCTCGTGAGGACGTAAACAACGCCGTAGAAGATACGTTGCAAATGCTTACGGCGGTGGGGAATATTGACGAAAACGCTTTTGACGTCAGTTTGGAGAGTAAGAACAAACTGCTTTCGGTGTACGTAACGCAGTTAAAAGAACAAGCGGTAAACGGGAAATTGACGGAAAAGAGCAAAACCGTCAAAAATCTTGTGAACGCTATTTTTGATAATGCGGTATTGACGGAAAACTACGTGGACGATTTAGGCGAAAGCGCAATGCTTTTGACGAAACTTCGCCCGTACTTACACTCTATCGACCTTTCGGCGGATTCGATTAAGGCGGACGTTCAACAAAGATACGGAAAGCAAAACAATATTTTCCGTCTTTGGGGTAAA
>JAZRRB010000094.1:0-1976 GCA_045650385.1 Candidatus Scatosoma sp.
AGCTTAGGGAATTCGTACACCAACTTACCGTCTTTGACGATGGTGTGCAATAAAGGTTCTGCACGGAAGTTTTCCACCTCGTGTTCCTTCCACGTTTCAACGGGATGGAAAAGGGTAAGAGGCTTATCTTCTTCTATCACCTCGTCGTGGAGGGTGATGAGGTCGGCAATTGCCATTCCGTTATCTTTATCATATAATCGGTACAAATTTTTAAAGGCAGGGTTGGTGATTTTTGCCGTGTTGTCCGAAAGTTTAATCTTCGGCGAATAACTTCCGTCCTTTTCTTTTACCGCCGCCAACTTATACACGCCACCAAGCGCAGGAAGGTCTTCGGACGTGATTAAACGCGTACCTACCCCCCACGAATCGATTTTTGCGCCCTGTTGCAAAAGCGAATTTATCGAGCGTTCTTCCAAATCACCCGAAACGCAAATGATTGCCTCAGGGAACCCTGCCTCGTCCAGCATCTTTCTCGATTTTTTGGAAAGATACGCCAAGTCACCGCTGTCCAAACGGATACCGCGCGGTTTATGCCCTGCCGCCTTCAATTCTTTGAACACTTTAATGGCGTTGGGTACGCCGCTTCTAAGCGTATCGTAAGTATCTACAAGCAATAAGCAGTTATCAGGATACGCGTCCGCGTACGCGCGAAAAGCTTCGTATTCCGTGGGGTAATCCATAACCCAGCTGTGCGCCATCGTACCTGCAACGGGCACGTGGAATTTTTGCCCTGCTATTACGTTAGAGGTGGAAGCACAGCCGCCGATGATTGCCGCACGCGCGCCGTTGATACCCGCGTCAGGCCCTTGCGCTCTGCGCAAACCGAACTCCATCACCACTCCTTTGCCTGCCGTGGCACGGCAAATTTTAGAGGACTTCGTGGCAATCAGCGTTTGGTGATTGATGATGTTCAAAAGCGCCGTTTCCGCAAACTGCGCTTGGATAAGCGGCGCTTTTACCGTCAAAATCGGCTCGCCGGGGAATACGGGCGTACCCTCTTTTACCGCGTATACGTCGCCCGTGAATTTCATGTTTTTCAAATACGTTAAAAAATCCTCGTCGAACAGCTTTAACGAACGCAAATATTCGATATCCTCTTCGTCAAAATGCCAGTTCAAAAGATAATCCATCGCTTGTTCTAAGCCAGCGAAAAGGGAATAGGTAATCAAAGCGTTTTTACGGAAAAACAGGTCGAATACCACCTCTTCCTCGTGCTTTTTTTGACGGAAAAACCCGTAACCCATCGTAAGCTGATACAAGTCTGTAAGTAACGTTAAATTTCTCATTTTACCGCCTCGTTATTTTCCGTTTCTTTCGTTTCAACCGCCGCTTCCGTTTGAGAAACAACGGTTGCCGTGACGTTTTCTTCCGTCGTTTCTTGCGTTTCCTCTACCGACGCTTCCACCGCTTTGGCAAGTTCTTCTTTTTTGCGTACTTTCCATAAATACTCGACAAGGAAGATAAGCCCTATACCGATAACGACCATGCAAATCGACCAAAACTGCGAAGGCGAAATGCCGGGGATAAATCCGCCACGATCGTCGTTGCGCAAATATTCGATAAAGAAACGGAAGATACCGTACGTCACCAAATACACGCTTAAACCATGCTTAAAGTTCCATTTCATAACGAGCACAAAAATCACCGCGCACAATAAGAACAAGAAAACCGCCTCATAAAGCTGGGTGGGATGCACCGCGCCAAGATACGGTTTATTGGGGAATACGATACCCAGCGCACTGTCCGTAGGCAAACCGTAGCAACAGCCGGCAAAGAAACAACCGATTCGACCAAATGCGTGCGCTATCGTGATACAGCAAGGTGCAAAGGAAAGAATATCCAAAATTTTGCCCTCGAATTTTTTACGGAAAACCGCGTACAAAATCAAGAACGTCGCTACGCCGCCGATAAGCCCGCCGATGAACGTGATACCGCCGCCCAAATCAAACCCGCAAGTCGGATCGTAGCCATGTCGT
>JAZRRB010000095.1:0-3358 GCA_045650385.1 Candidatus Scatosoma sp.
GGATTTTATACCAATCTTCAACGTTACACTTACCTTTTGACCTACGGCAATATCCTTCACAGGAAGATAGATATGGCCAGCATTATTGACGTCAGTTTTGGCTGTATCATTTACTTCGAAGGAATAATCAGCATCTGCAAAATAATCGTTAAGGCTTAAAACTTGAACGTTTTTCAGGTGAATCATGTCGCCTTCTCTACCGTTCAAATAACTGAACCATACGCTTTTTCCAGTAATGTGCGCATCCGTTCCGTCACCAGCAGCGCTCCAAGACCAAGGTGCCATAGTTTCGTCCACTACGACGGTAGTAAACGTAATCGTATGCCATTCGAAGAACGTAGAAGGCAACGCTTCTTGCTCTACTTTGCCGTAAACGTCCATAGAGCTTGCCGAAGGATATTTTGCAGGGTTGAACGTACGGAACCCTGCCGCTTTCGTATCTCCCTTACCTTTTTCCACTTTAACCGTCAACGTTACGTTTACTCTTTGACCCACTTTCAACGAATCGTCCACCGCCAAATACATGTGTTTGGAATAATTCATTCTATCATTCATTTTCATAGTCGCATACGTATAATCCGCATCCGAATTAGCGTTTTCGATTTGTACGTCTTTCAGGTAAACCACGTCGTCTTCCGTTGCAGATCTCATGCAAAGCAACCAAATGCACTTGTCCGTAATTTGCGTTTGAGAATTCTCCTTATCATTATCCCAATACCAAAAATACGTTTCATCCACTACCGTCGTTTCAAAGGTAATCGTTGTCCAGTCGTACAACATATTCACGTCGTTATTAGGGGCAGAAGCATCTTGACCAAGTATAACTTTCGAACTCATATTATAGCCAGTTTCAGGTTTTGCCGTTCTGATTTGCGTTTCAGTATGCTCATCTTTAGAATCTACCGCAATCGACAACGTTACTTTTACCTTTTGCCCTACCGCAAAAGAATCAGCCACGTCTAAATACATATGTACGCTATTTTTAAGATTCGTGCTTGGACTTTTATCTACTTCATACGTATAATCCGCTGTGTCCGCAGGCGTAGGCATTTTCGTGTAATAATATTGAAGCGTTAATTTCCCGTTTGCAAGCACGGTAACCGACGTCGGAGAGTTAAGCGCGTTCGCCTCGTCAAATTCGTACCATCTAAAGGTTTCAGGCGTAACCGTAATCGCTTGGTTGATGGTAACGCCTTCTACCACCGTCGTATTGAACGGCGTATCTTCACCCACTACGTAGCTTTCCACCGTATAACTGCTTGCTTGCGTTTCTACGGGTTTGATATATTTTTCATACAAGCCTGCTTCTTCCTCGCTATCGCTCTCAGGGTCAGCGATGCGAAGCTGCGCCACGTATGCCATCGAACGGCTGTTATCATTTTCCTCAAGGAAATAATATTCCGTTTCACCGCCCGCTTTCGGCGTGTATTCAATATAGCCGATACTCATAAATTCGCGCGCAAGATTTTCAGGCAATACGTCGAGAATAGAACCGTAGCAGGTCATTTTATCTTGATAAATTTCGTCGTCCGCGTATTCGGTCATTTCACCGTACATCAAGTTGATAATACGCGTATAACCCTTGTCTTCGTATGCAAACGAGCCGTCCGCTTGTTCTACCGCCCAATCGTACACCTTGGGGTTGTTTTCCGTCGCACCGTTGCCAAATACCGTTGCTTCGCTGAACACGCCATATTCCGTTTTATAATCGTTGGGAGCAATTAAAACCCCGAATTTTGCTTCGTATTCCGCCGTGAAATCCGCATAAGCCGTTTCGTCCATTACAAAACCGAAACGTATCCCCGCCTTATCGCCAAGGCGGATTGCCGCGCCCTTCATCATTTCCGTTTCTTTTAAGTAGTCGGTTGCCGTAGGCTTGATCGTCTCCGTTTCGTTTGCATTTGCAACGATGTTACCCACTCCCCCTGCAAGCGAAAAACCGAAGCCCAAAATCGCAAATGACAAAAACATATTTTTCAAAGTTTTAGCGATTAATTTCTTCATTTTCCGTTTCTCCTTTTTAACTTTACTCCTCGAAAAAGTCGTCTTCACCTTTTTCTTCCCAGCTAGAGGTTCGAATCGTATCTTCTTTCAAAGTCACGATCGAAAGTATCATTGAAACATAATTTTTTTTCATAGCAATAATCCTCCTTATTTATTTTTTTATTGGTACTGCTATTTTTATCATTTAACACTGGACATCTTTGAAATTACTTTGCTACGCTCGCAATAACAATGCCTGTCTTGCGAACGTAGCTTTGTAGAAAACTTATTCTTAATCGTTCCAGCCTTTCCAAGTTTTAAACGCTGTGTACGCCGTTTCGTTCTCCATTACGTAAATGCAGTCAAACGTTACCTTTACACCATCTTCGTACGCCACGTTTACCAAGAAACAGCCTGCATATTGCCCTATCGTTTGCGCGCCGGGTTTATAAACGTAGGTGTACCAAGTATTCGCCTTAATATCTTCGCCCTCAACTATGTTGCCATCGTCGTCGTAAACGGCTACCTGTTCACCTATATACGCGTCTTCCAACAAATGCTTGCCCATAATCGAATCGCTATACACTCTAACGGCTACGTATTGCTCCGCCGTCCAAGAAGTGATACCATTGATTTTTACACCGCACGACGAGAAATGATAAGCTTTCTGTGAAACGTACGTCTTTTTACCGTTAAACGAATCGGTTAAACTATTTATTGCGCCGACGCTTTCAAGCAATTCACCTTTATAGCTCGTTACACCCGTAGGCAAGTTTTGCAACGTTCCAGTAATTTCAAAATAGCTCTTAAACTGTTGTTCCGTTAAGAATGTATATTCTCCGTAATACAGTTCGTTTGCCGACCACGAGCAAAGGCTGATATAGAACGAAGTTTCGCTAGATAAGAACACATCTTCGTCCAAATAAATTACGATGGACATCCAATTATTCAACGCGTCACCTTCGCTATTCATCAGCTTGCCGTTCGCATCGTAATAACCTATAATCGAGTCGTACGCCGTCGGGGTGTCCGAAGTGTTGCCCCATACAACTACTCCCATTTGCGTGGGTATTTTTGTATAATACACGTTGAATACGAGATATTTACCCAAATCTTTTGCAGTATAGGTAAACGTATTCATGGTATTGCCGTTCGCGGTTGTCTTTTTGTAGAAATACGTATTACCGCGCAAATCTTCAACGGGAACGTCTTCCATTATCTTTTCGCTAATGCTAAGGTTTTCGTGACCGCCAATTTCTTGGCTTTGGAAGGTGTAGCTGTTATTTTCGTAATAGAAATTCAAGGTTGCGCCGTCGGTGAAATCGTTTGCTTCTTGGGTAAGTTCTGCGTTGAACGTATAGCCTTCCAAGCTTTC
>JAZRRB010000096.1:0-2585 GCA_045650385.1 Candidatus Scatosoma sp.
ATCGGCGGTACGGGCAGCGGTAAAACGACGCTCGTCAATTTGATTCCCCATTTTTACGACGTCAAAGAGGGCGACGTGTACGTGAACGGAAAAAACGTTCGGGATAAGGGCGTGCAGGAATATTTAAGAGAACGTATCGGCGTAGTGCCGCAAAAGGCGGTACTCTTCAAAGGCACGGTGCGTGAAAATTTGCTTTGGGGGAAATCGGACGCGACGGATAAGCAGCTTTGGACGGCGCTGAAAATTGCGCGCGCGGACGAGTTTATCGCGGAAAAGCAGGGCTTGGATACCCTCGTAGAACAGGGCGGTAAAAACTTTTCGGGTGGACAAAAGCAACGGCTTACCATTGCGCGCGCGCTCGTGCGGAATCCCGAAATTCTCATTTTGGACGATTCTTCTTCGGCACTCGATTATGCGACGGACGCGGAACTTCGCAAGGGAATAAGGGAATTGGATACGACGACGTTTATCGTTTCCCAACGCGCGTCTTCGGTACGCGATGCGGATAAAATTATCGTGCTCGACGACGGCAAGGCGGTGGGCGTGGGTACGCACGAAACGCTGATGCAAACGTGCGAGGTGTACCGCGAAATTTACTTCTCGCAATACGAGGCAGGGGAGGCGACGGTATGAACGTGAAAAAACCGAGCACTCTCAAACGAATTTTACGCTACGTCGGGAAATACCCTATCTCTTTGATAGGATCTTTGTTCTTCTCGCTTTTGTCGGTGGCGGCGATGCTTTGCGTGCCCGTATTTTTCGGGGAGGCAATCGATTGCATTATCGGGAAAGGCAACGTCGATTTTGACGGACTTATTTCCGTGTTTATCAAGACGGCGGTGGCGGTGGGTATTGCCGCCGTGGCACAATGGCTGGTGAGTATTTTCAATAACCGCATTTCTTGCAACGTCGTCCACGATTTGCGAAAAGACGCGTTTGCCAAAGTGAAGAAATTGCCTTTGCAATACATCGATACCCATGCGCATGGGGATACGGTAAGCCGTGTGATTGCGGATGCGGAACAGTTCTCCGACGGACTTTTGATGGGCTTTACGCAATTCTTCACAGGGATTACCACTATTTTGGGTACGATAGCGTTTATGCTGTTGACCAATTGGAAGATAGGGCTTATCGTTATTTTCTTAACGCCGCTTTCTATCTTGATAGCGCGTTTTGTGGCAACGCATACGCATAAGTTTTTCGTGGAGCAAACGAAAACGCGCGGCGAACAAACGGCGTTTACCGAAGAGGCGATTACGGGACTTAAAACAACGCAGGCGTTTGCCCACGAGGACGAGAACGAAGAGAAATTCAACGAGATTAACACGCGCTTGAAAAAGGCGTCGATGAACGCTACGTTCTATTCCTCACTCGTCAATCCCTCTACTCGATTTATCAACAATATCGTGTATGCGATTGTAGCGCTTGTCGGTGCGTTGGATGTAGCCAGCGGTGCGGTGGTGGCAGGCGCGGCGTTTACCGTTGGCGGCTTGACGAAATTCCTTTCGTATACCAATCAGTACACCAAACCGTTTAACGAAATTTCCGGTGTGGTGACGGAACTGAAAAGCGCGTTTGCCTGCGCAACGAGAATTTTTGAACTCATTGACGAGCAAGAAGAAATCCCCGATACGGAAAACGAGGTAATGGGCGTGGCGGAAGGCAACGTCGTTTTGAAAGACGTAGATTTTTCGTATACAGCGGAAAAGAAACTGATAGAAAATTTGTCCATTATGGCGAAAAAAGGACAAAGAATCGCGATAGTTGGCAGAACGGGTAGTGGTAAGACAACGCTAATCAATCTTTTGATGCGCTTTTACGACGTGCAGGGCGGCGCGGTGCAAATGGACGGCAAGGACGTACGCCAAGTGACGCGGCGTTCGCTTCGGGAAAACTACGGCATGGTATTGCAGGAAACGTGGTTAAAGAGGGGCTCGGTACGCGAAAATATCAAAATGGGCAAACCCGATTGCACGGACGAGGAAATGATAGCCGCGGCGAAAGCGGCGCACGCACACTCCTTTATCAAGCGCATGGAAAAAGGGTACGATACCGTACTTTCCGAAGAGGGAGGAAACTTGTCCGAGGGGCAAAAACAACTCTTGTGTATCACGCGCGTAATGCTTGCATTGCCGCCCGTGCTTATTTTGGACGAAGCGACGTCCTCTATCGATACGAGAACGGAGCGCAAGATTAGTGACGCGTTTGAAAAACTGATGCAAGGGCGTACCACGTTTATCGTGGCGCACCGCTTATCCACGATTGTGCATGCCGATTGTATCCTCGTTATGGAGAACGGACACGTCGTTGAACAGGGTAAGCATAGAGAATTGTTGCAAAGAAACGGCGCGTATGCCGAGCTGTATAATAAACAATTTGCGTAAAGGGGAATTATGGGAGAAGAGCTCAAAAGAAGAAAAACATCAAGGACAAGTTTTCACAGCAATATCTTGCAACTGATATTGGTGGGCTGTGTCACGGGTATATTTGCAGGCGCTATTACGACGGCGTTTATTCTTCTTGCCGAAAAGGGGGAAGAACTTTCTTACGGTGTATATGAATTTATTCGAGCCAACCCTGCATGG
>JAZRRB010000097.1:0-3242 GCA_045650385.1 Candidatus Scatosoma sp.
GCATATTCGCCGATGCCTGTTAACGAACTGGGCAACGAAACGCTTGTCAAAGCGTTACAATCGTAAAACATGCTTTGGGGTACCGTTTTGAAGCCGTAGTCCAAAGAAGCCTGTTGCAATTCGGCACATTGCGCAAACACCGAGCCACCTATCGTTTGCAGATTGCCGGGAATATATATATTCGTCAACGAGTCGCAAGAGGCAAACGCCGAATCCCCGATTGACTTCAAATCACTCGAAAGCGATACGTTTGTTAAAGTGTCACAATCGTAGAAAGCCGATTCCCCTATTTGCGCCGCGCCTTGAAAGGTTAGTTTTTTTAATGCGTCACAATCGTAGAAAGCCGAATTTCCTATTTGCGCCGCGCCTTGAATCGTCAATTCTTTCAACGAAGCACAACCGAAAAACGCCGAAGAACCTATTTGCGTTGCGCCTTGAACCGTCAGTTGCTTCAACGAACCACAACCGTAAAACGCCGAAGAACCTATCACTTGAACTTGGCTTGGCAACGTTACCTGCGTCAACGAATTACAACCGTAGAACGCCTCTACACCAATCGTAAGTAAGGTGTTAGGGAAAGAAACTTGCTCTAACGAACTACAACCTTCAAACGCAGAATCTCTTATCGTTTGCAACGAATTGCCAAACGCCATCGAGGTTAAGTTTTCACAGTTATAGAAGGCATAATAACCAATCAAGTTTACTCTTTCAAAACCGCTGATTTCTTCCAATTTATAGCAATTGGCAAACGCACCATCTCCAATCGCCGTTACTGCCGAAGGTATACGTACGGTTTCCAAATTCTCCCCGCCCTCAAAGGCGTTTGCAGGAATACTATCAAAGGCTCTTTGACCAAAGTCAATTTCTTTAAGCGTTTGACAACCGTAAAACGTTTCGGGCGTCCAGGTCAACGCATTTGCACCTGCAAACGTAACCGTTTCCACGCCGCTACCAATAAAGACGTTTTTGCCCACTACGGAAACGCAGTTAGAGAACGTAACGGACGTAAGCTGATCTTCCCCGATAAAGGAATACGGCTTAATTTGCAATTCCCCCGTAACAGACGGCAAAGTAATCGACGTTGCGTCCGTATCGTAATCAATTAAATACCAAACGTTGGAGTTTTTGTTCGGTTTAGCAACCGTGCAACCGTTTGACGTTTCTTTGAGGATACGCTCCCCATCCGCCCTATGATAGATGGCAATCGTGTATCTATTTTGCGCAGAACCGTCTACGGCAATAGGACATTTACTTAAATTTTCAATCTCGTACAAACGATAACAATCGGTAAATGCCGTAGAGCTGATACTTTCCACCGTTGCAGGGATTTGCAAATAGCGCAAATTATAGCATTGATAGAAAGCCGAATCCCCTATGGAGAACAACGCGCCGGGCATTTGAATCTCTTTCAGTTTGCAACAGTTAAAGAACGAGTTTGCTTCCAACGATTTGATTGTAGAAGCAAGTTTTACCGTTTCAAGCGAGGTACAGTTTGCAAACGTGCCTTGCGGAATCGCCTTCAACACGATATTGCTGCTTATATCCACGTTTTTCAACGATTCGCAGTTAGCAAAAACACCAACCCCAAGTTCGGTAACCGAGTTCCCTGAGAATTTTTCCAAACCCGATTCGGAGAAAGCGGAATCCCCAATTTTCGTTAACGTATTTTCAAAGGAAATATTTTTTAATCGGGTACAACCGTAAAAGGCTTTTTCCCCTACAATCCCTTGCGTCATGTGGTTGACGGTTACGCTTTCTAACGCCGCTTCGATACCGCTTGTGAAATACGCGGGGATTTCGTCCATGTAATCGATTTCCAACGTCTTGATATCTACGCTACCGTTGAAAAGAGAAGAGATACTCACTTGCGTACCTTCGCCTTTGTACGCCCCATAATTGAAATTCTTCAAATACAAAGACTCAATCACTTCCACGTCGGGGAAAAGCACGCTATCCTCTTCGATAAAGCCGTCGATACGGACGGTGCCGAATTTTTCGCAGTCCATAAACGCGCCGGGATCGATTTCGAATAATTGACCTCTGCTTTGCATAATTTCCAAAGAGGAAACTTTGCCAAGCTTTGCAAACGAATTTGCCTTAAACTCTTTTACGTCCGTTGCCTTAATCTTGGACAACTTACTGCAATTGGCAAACGCGTATTCATATACGATATTATCGCCGAGCAATTCCACCGTTTCCAAACGGGAACAGTTTTGGAACGCATTACGCGATACGTCAACGCCCTTTTCCAACGTTACTTTTTTAATCACCGTATTGTTTTTGAACGCACCTTCCTTTATCCCAAGAACAGGGTGTCCTTCGATGTTGGAAGGAATCGTAATCGATTGTCCGCCGGCACCTACGTAACCCGTTACGTACACGGGCGACGTTTCCGATTGCGTATCCCCTACCATTTCGTATTGGATATTGGAAAGGTAGAAATCTTTACGGTCCTTGGAGAAAAGGCGTACGTGCGCAAACGACAACGCCACCGCAACCACCATTACGGCCGCCGCAAAAATGGAAACGAACGCAGGCGTTTTGAATTTCCGCTTGGTTTGCGTTATCCCGTCTTTGCCTGCTCTTCTCGCCATTTCCGCTTCGCTTAAACGTCTGCCAAAGCCCGTCTTTTCGTACGTGACGTAATTCCCCTCTTCGCCATAGCAATAAAAATAATTGCCGTATCTCGCGTAAAGAATTTTTATCTTGAAGCTCAAACAAGTAGGACTCAACTCGATTTGTTTTTTCAAAATGCTTTTTCCGCCTTTGACTTCCAAACGTTTGAATTCTACTTCCGAAGATCCGAGCGAGTTACCGCGACCGTCGAATTGGTCGATTTGCATCTTCAACGCGCTCATGGTTTCCTTCGAACGGTTATCGAGGTTCAATACCAAGAAACGGCGTTTGCGTTTACGAACGATTAAGAAACGATCGATATACAACCGTTCGTTCGTTTGTTCGTGTTCATATATTCCTTTTGTTACTACGTGAAAATTTCCAGCCATTGTTTATTCCACCCGTTGTTTTTTCTTGCCGCGTATCGCAATTGCTATGGCGGCAGCCAAAATGTTGATTGCTATCAATGCAACTGCTATTACAAAGGTCATCAACACGCTATAAGATTCTAAGACGAATACTTCTCTAAATACACCGCCAAAAATTTGCGCACAGCATATTTTCACACAAAATACTTCCATGAAAATACACAAGCTACAAAGCAGCAGGAATTTTGCGATATTGCC
>JAZRRB010000098.1:0-5699 GCA_045650385.1 Candidatus Scatosoma sp.
TTTTATCCACAATTCCACGGCTCTCAACTACTAATATTACTATTTTATATTTAATATATAAAATAATAACAATCGAAAGGATTGATAAAAAAATATTTTTTTGTGAAGAAAGGGAAAATGCCGATAGACAGCATTGACAAATTTCCTTTTTATGGTATAATGAAAGGTATGGAACGTAATGCTAATAACGATATACAACTCATTTTAGACGATATAAAAACGCCTGCTAAAAGCTGTGCTTTTACCGGACACAGAAAATTGGAAGAAGGTTTTTCCGTCGCTAAATTAAAAAGGGAAATTAAGCTATTATTGGAACAAGGCGTAGAAATATTTTATTGCGGTATGGCGCAAGGGTTTGATTTAACTGCCGGCGAGGTTGTATTAAAATACAAAAAGAAATTTCCAAATACGCAATTGATTGCCTGTATACCTTGCGTGCATCAGGAAAGATATTATACGGCGGAAGATAAAAAACGATATGCGCAGATTTGTAAAAAAGCGGATGAAGTGGTGGTATTGTTTGACTCTTACAATAAAAGCTGTATGATTGTAAGGGATAGGTATATGGCGGATAGAGCAGACGTGCTTTTGGCGTACTTAAAAAAGAGTACGGGCGGAACGGCATATACGGTGAATTATTTTAAGACGAAATATCCCTTAAAACAGATTATTTTTTTATAAATAAAAAAAGATTTCTAAAAAACAGGGAAATTGTGGTTGAAAAGTAAATAATTTGCTTGCAAAAAAACGGCATATATGGTAAAATAAATTGAACGCAAAATGCAAAGTGTTTTAATTTGAAAAAGGAAAGGAAGACAGTTATGAAATTCGTATGTGAAGGCATGATTTTATCGGAAGCGGCTTTTATCGTTAGCAAAGCTTGCGCAATCAGAACGATGACGCCCGTTTTGGAGTGTATTAAAATAAAAGCGGAAAACGATGGCTTAATCCTCACCGCGTACGATGGAGAAATTTCTATCGAGAAAAAAATCAAAGCGGAAGTATTGGACGAAGGCGAAGTATGCGTAAACGGTAGATTTTTCGCAGACTTTATGGGCAAGATTTCGCACAGCGAAGTAATCTTTTCTTCCGACGATAAAGGGATTGTGGTACGCTATGGCGATAGCGAAACGAATATCCAAACGTTGCCTGCGGACGATTTCCCTGTGATGAACGCAAATAACGTTTCCAAAGAAAAATATTTCGAAATCAAACAATGCGATTTGAAAGAACTCATTTCCAAGGTAACGTTCTGCTGTGCGACAGACGAAAGCAGACCTATCCTTAAAGGCTGTCTTTTGGAAGCGAAGGAAGGCAAACTGTATGCGACGGCACTTGACGGACTTCGTATGGCAAGCGGCTGGGCGGATACAACGGACGGCGGCGATATGAAAATCGTATGTCCTGCAAGAACGCTTACGGAAATTGCGCGTATGCTGGAAGGGGACGAAGGATTGAAAATTTACGCGGATAAGAACAGACTTTCGGTAGAGGTAAACGATACGGTAATCACCTCTCGTTTGTACGCAGGAGAATTTGTAAGAAAGGAAAATATTTATCCCATCAATTTTGCCAGCCAAGCAATCGTGCAAAAAAGCGAATTGATGCAAAGTATCGAACGTGCAGGCGTCATGACGCGCGGCGATAAAAATAACCTCGTTATCTTCGATATTAAGAGCGGGAAAATCGTTATCAACGCCAACTCGGATATGGGTAAAATCGAAGAAACGGTAAACACGGAACTCGACGGCAAGGAATTGAAGATTGCGATGAACGGCAAATATCTTTTGGACGCGGTAAAAGCGTTGACGGAAGAAAATATTGTACTTTCTTTCAATATGCCCAATTCCCCGTTCACGATTGAAAATGCGGAAGACAAACGTTTCCAATATCTCGTAATGCCTATGCGTACGGGAAATCAAATGTAAAGGATATAAAAGAGAAAAAATTACGCAAAAGCATAGGAAAGAGGAAAAAGTACGGCAAAATTGCTTGACGAAAATCCTTTGCTTGCGGTATAATAGGAAAGCTTTTGAAAAAAAGGCATAGATAAAAACAGGAAAAAATAAGAAATTATCGCTAATAAAGCGAAGGCAAGGAGAAAGATTATGAAAAGAACTTACCAACCCAAGAAAAGACAAAGAAGCAAAGTACACGGATTCCGTAAAAGAATGGCTACGACGGCTGGCAGAAGAGTGTTGAAACGTCGTCGCGATAAGGGTAGAAAGAGACTTACCCACTAATCGGGAAAACCCATTGAAATTATACAACGGATAAACGATGAAAAAAACGAGCGAATTCCTTTCCTTTTTTCAAAGGAGAGGATTTGCCATTTTTAGAAAGCAAATGAAAAACGGGTAAAAACTTGATTAGAAGGCGAAATATGCGTTATGGACGGCTGAAAAAACAATCGGATTTTGATAAGCTTTTCAAGAGCGGTAAACGCGCGTTTTCGCCCTCGCTTACGTTTGTGTACAAGCCCTCGGATACGCCGATGATGGCTGTTTCCGTAGGAAAAAGACACGGAAAAAGTGTACAAAGAAACCATATCAAACGTTTGGTGAGAGAGGCTTTTCGCGCGGTCGAAACGGATATTCAAAACGGATATTCTATTGTAATCGTGCCCAAAGTGAACACGGAATATTCCTTTCACACGTTTGAAAAGCATTTGCGCGCTATCGTCAAAAAGGAGAAACTGTAATGCGCCTTTCTTTCCGTTCTCTTTTAATAGCAAACGGAAAATATTTGCGTAAAACGGTGTTCAAACCGTACTTGAAGATGTTATGCATGCGTATGATACTCTTTTACCAAAGACACTTATCCTTTGGTACGTGCAGGTACCGTCCCACATGTTCGCAATACACGTTGGAGTGTATCAATAACAAAGGAGTTCTTTTGGGCATTTTACTTGGTACATGGCGCATTTTGCGGTGTAATCCGTTTAGTAAGGGGGGATACGATCCCGCACCTGAAAAATATTTCAAAAAACGTTGGCTGTTGTAAAAATAACGGCTTTTTATAAAAGGAAAAATAAATGGAATTTATGAATTTATTGGCAGACGTTCCCATTTCTTTGGTTGGCGAAACGTTTGAAATTTCACTCAACTGGATAGGAAGACTGGTAAGAGGCATGCTCTCTTCGGGGGTAGGCGTCGGTATCGGTATTATTTTGTTTTCGCTTATTTTGAAGGTAATCGTATTGCCTTTTGATATTTTCCAACGTATTTCTATGCGTAAGCAAAATATCAAGATGAAAGAAAACAAAGAAAAAATGGAAAAATTGCAAAAGCAATACGCCAATGACAAGCGTATGTACAGCCAAAAGGTAATGGAAATGCAAAAGCAAAGCGGTATGAACCTGCTTTCCTCTTGCTTACCAATGATTTTGTCTTTGGTAATCTTCTTCGTGGCGATTGGCGCGTTCAATGCGTATGCAAAATACTCGTCCGTAGATAACTATAATACGCTTGTAAATAGATATAATGATGCGGTAAAAGAATACGTAGTGGATTTGGAAGCCGAAGATACGACGTACGTTTTGCAAGATAAAAACATCATCGTAAAACAAGCAAACGCAAACAAGGTAATTTACGCAAGCGTGGCTTTGACGGACGAAAAAGCGGCGGCTTTGGCTACGGCGGATACGAACGCATTGAAAACGGAAGTAAAATCGTATGACGATTTACACTCTCGTATGATGATTGACGTAGAAAAAGCAAAAGGGCATGAAGAAATTAAAGGCGCAGTAAATTTTGAAGAAGCAAATTACAGCGAACAGCTTATCAATTTCTTCGAGAGAAAGGGCGCTGAGGCAGCGGAAAAATCGTATAAGGAAGAAGTATCTTCTAAAACGAAGTTCCTCTGGATTAAAAACGTATGGGCGACGGACGCAAGCTATAAACATCCCGTTTTGTCGCACGAAGATTTCTTGAAAGAAATAGCGGCGGCATCTTGCGGTTCTTCTTGCAGCTCGAACGGTAAATTCCTTATAGAAAACGAAGAGAACGGCGAAAAGGAAGAAATCACGATAAGCAGCGACGGCGCACTTATCAAAGATAACGTAGCGCTTACCAACGTTTACGAAAAGAATATTTACAACAAAGTAACGGCGAACCTTGGCGAACAAAAAGACCAAGCGAACGGTTATTATATCCTTATCGTTCTTTCTATCGCTACGATATTGTTGCAACAATTCGTCATGATGCACTCGCAAAAGGAACAGCAAAAATATTCGTCCGTAGACGGACAAGCGGCTTCCACGCAAAAGATGACGATGATTATCATGACGGTTATGTTCGGTGTATTCTCGTTCATGTACTCGTCTGCGTTCTCTATCTATATGATTATGAGCAATATCTTCACGCTGGGTTCGACGTTGATTATCAATAAATGCGTAGACGTTGTGGAAAGCAAGAGAGAACAAAAAGCGTTGCAAGAAAAGTATAACAAACGCTTACCTCAATATCGTCAAAATAACGACAATAAAGGTAAAAAACGTAAATAAGACCAAATATATTTTCCGTCGCCAAGGGGGGCGCATGCGGAAAAGGAGAGATAAATGAAATATATAGAATTTACAGGAAAAACGGTAGACGAAGCCGTTGAAAAGGGCTTAAAAGAATTGTCTTTGACCAAGGAAACGGCGGATATCCGCGTATTGGAAGAGGGCAAGAAGAAACTCTTCGGCGCGGTAAAAGCGCGCGTAGAAATCGCACCCAAAGCCCTTGAAGAAAAGGTAGAAAAGGAAGAAGAAACGCTTGCGCCTATCGTAAACACAAACGGCATGACGGACGGTGAAAGAACGGTGGAATTCCTCGAAGGTTTGTTTAAGCTGTTGAAAATTACCGCTTGTACCGAACTCGTTTCCGAGGGCGATAAAGTGGAAATCAACGTAACGGCGGCAAACACGACGTCGGTTATCGGCAAACACGGTGCAACGCTGGATGCAATTCAAACGCTTGCAGGCGCAGTAGCCAATACGGGCAGAGAGGATTATAAACGCGTCGTTGTCGATTGCGAAAACTACCGTGAAAACCGTGAAGCTACGCTCAATAAACTCGCGGAGAACTTGGCGCAAAAAGCAATCCGTATGCAAAGAAAGGTTGAATTAGAGCCGATGAACCCGTACGAAAGACGGATTATCCATGCGGCGTTGTCTTCCTACGAGGGCGTAAAGACGGAAAGCGAAGGGAAAGAACCCAACCGCTATATCGTCGTTATCCCCGATAACTTGGAAGACCCCAATGCCCCGGCTATCCCTGCAAGAAGCGAAAGACGTAATGATAGAGATCGTCGTGGCGGTAAGGGCGGCTATGGCAATAGAAACGGAAAATCGGGTGGATATAACCGTGGCAGAAGCGGTAACAAAAACGGCGGTTATAAAAAGTTCAACCAAGGCGGCAACAACGCTTCGGGTGGTACGAGCTTGAAAGCAAACAACGATTTCTTCGGTATCTTCCTTGGCAACAGCGGAAATTCCGGCGAGGATAAGGAATAAGATAACAAATAACGCACTGTACATAAAGTACGGTGCGTTTTCGCCCTAAACCAAGCGGCGAGCGGCGAGCGGTGAGCCACCGCTGGCGAATTTTTTTATCTTCCGTTAACGCTTGTTTGTAACGATACCGTAAACGATATGGGTTAAGGGACATAGTCCCTTGCGGATTGTAAAGGCAGCGCCTTTACGCCTCGATGGCAAT
>JAZRRB010000099.1:0-2701 GCA_045650385.1 Candidatus Scatosoma sp.
TGTCAGGAATTTCTATACTCGTTAATCCACTACAATCATAGAAAGCACTACTACCGATAAATTTACATTTTTCATTGACGTTTGCCGAAGTAATATACGTACTTTCCGCCAAATACAAATACGGGTTATTTTCGTTACCCAAATATATTAATCCGCCCTGTATCGTATAAGGTAAATTGATACAACCATAGAACGCACCGCTGCCAATGCTTGTTACACTGTCAGGGATTTCTATACTCGTTAACCCGCTACATCCATAGAACGCAAAATTACCGATACGCGTTACACTGTCGCTAATTACCACGCTCGTTAATCCGCTACAATTATAGAAAGCCTCATAGCCGATACTTGTTACACTGTCGGGGATTTTTATACTCGTTAATCCGCTACAATTTTGGAACGCATAATCGCCGATACTTGTTACAGGCTTTTGATTGTACGTAGAGGGAATAATAATATCCTTATCCGTACAAGTACCAATACCTGTCACAATATAATACGTACCGTCTTCACTTTCTTCATATTCTAATCCCTCAGACGCAGGTTTTTCAGGCGTGGTCGTTCCACCCTCTTCGCCCTTGTCGGGTTTTTCAGGCGTAGTTGTTCCACCTTGTTCGCCCTTGTCGGGTTTTTCAGGTGTAGTCGTTCCATCGCCTTCTCCCTCGTTAGGTTTTTCAGGCGTGGTCGTTCCACCTTGTTCGGTATTCGTGTTATCGCCCGAAACGTCACCGCCGTCACCGCAACCGACAAACCCCAACGCCGCAATGCTCATGCAAAGCGCCATTAAACCTAAAAGGCATTTCTTTTTCATCTATGTATTCTCCTTTATCTTTTATTTCAATATTATGATAATCAGCCACACCGCTATCTTGGTGTGACTGATTGCAATTCATAATGATTAGGTTTTCGTGATTTCAATTTTCTCGATGACAATCGGGGACGCAAGCACGGTGTATTTTGCCGTAAGATTGCTTTCGCCAACGAACGCGTCGTCCTCGTCAACGTCAAGCGTTACTTCTTCTTTCCCTTCTTCGTTGTCTGCCAAATATGCGTCGATTGCCGCCCTCAAACTGCTAAGCGTTTCTACGCCTTCCGCATCCAAAAGAGCAAACGTACAATATTTTGTATTCGTTTTTTCCGTATCCGTTAAGGAAATAAAGAATTGCGACGTCGCGCTGTTTTCATTATAATTACGCGCCAATCTTTCTTCGCTATCGGGATGGTCTACCGATACTCTGTCCTCGTTCGACTTTTTATCCGTATAGAACATGGTAAGCGAACCGAACGTTTCCGTCTTAGGCGCACCCTTTTCCCACTTGAAATCGTTATCGGCAAATTCGCCGCAAAGGTTAAACGTAGCCTTGTCGTCCTCGGTGTATACGCTGATAGGGAAATCACTATAATCTTTTACGATATCATAGTATTTCTTATAAACGAGTCCACCGTCTTCTTCGCTTTCCGCATTATAGCTGTATGCACCCGTGTACATTCTGTTGTCTGCATAGTTATGCACGCAGAGCCCGTCGTAATACCCCTCTTCTACGAGTTTCATAAAGTGCGTCGTTGTTGCAGGCGCAAACTTTCTATACAGCGTATAATTGAGTTCGTATTCCTTATCTTCAAAGGATACCGTAATACGTACTTCGGGGTGTGCCGTTTCGCATGCCGTCAGCATACCCACGCAGCCAAACGCTGCCGTCGTTGCCAAAATGCCGCTTATCAACTTTTTCAGTTTCATATCTTTTCTCCAAACGTCCGCTTATAGCGGAAAATTCTTTTACCTCTCTATTTTACTGTTTATTTGCCTTTCCGTCAAGCGGTTTTGCCATATTTTCTTTATTTTTTCTTGTCTTGCTTATCCGTGCGCATCATTTCCCCTCATCCATGCCTACATCCATTTGATTTTCAACGCGTACATGGTACCCTCTTTTTATTTCATCGCGTACATGGTACGCCCATTATGATACGTTTCTTCTAAAAAAAGAAAAACGACTTGTTCGCATGGAACAAGTCGTTTTAATTGAAAAGCGGCAATTACCTATCCTCCCGGCAGTTCTCTGCAAGTACTTTCGGCGTAAAAGAGCTTAACTTCTGTGTTCGGAATGGGAACAGGTGGGTCCTCTTTGCCATCATCACCGCTATGGTTATATATATCGCACACGGTTTTCCCCATGCACAACTTATATACTACTTTTAACAACCTTCTTTTTAGAAGATTAACAACTACATAGCAAACTTTGTCTTTCGAAAAGTTTCTTTTTCATTTCTTTCTTTGAAGCTCGTAAAAATTATAGAATTCTTTTTTGTAAAGAGTTCATATCAAAGCCTTTACTCAATTTTCTCGTAAAATTGAGATCAAGCCCTCGACCTATTAGTATCGGTCAGCTACATACATTACTGCACTTACACTCCCGACCTATCAACCTTGTTGTCTGCAAGGGGTCTTACCAGCCTATGCTGTGGGATACCTTATCTTGAAGCGAGTTTCACGCTTAGATGCTTTCAGCGTTTATCTCAACCGCACTCCGCTACTCTGCTATGCCGCTGGCGCGACAACAGATGCACAGTTGGTGCGTTCATCCCGGTCCTCTCGTACTAAGGACAAGCCTTCTCAAGTATCCTACGCCCACGATGGATAGGGACCAAACTGTCTCACGACGTTTTGAACCCAGCTCGCGTGCCACTTTAATCGGCGAACAGC
>JAZRRB010000100.1:0-2949 GCA_045650385.1 Candidatus Scatosoma sp.
GTAGATCTCGTCGGTAATGACGAGAAGATCGTGTTTGATAATGACTTCGGCGATCGCTTTAAGCTCTTCTTCGGTCATAATCGCGCCCGTGGGGTTGTTGGGATAGGTCAAAATATTCGCCTTGGTTTTGTCCGTAATCGCCTTTTCCAGATATTCGGGTTTTAAGACGAAGTTATCCTCTTCACGGCATTCCACGTGCACGGGCACGCCGTCGGACATGGTGACGAGAGGGGAGTAGGACACGTAGGCAGGGTCGGGAATAAGCACCTCTTCCCCGCGTTCGATACAAGCGCGGAGCGCAAGGTCGATTGCCTCGCTCCCGCCTACGGTGACAAGGATATGCTTGGGGTCGTATTCCAAGCCGAACCGTTCGTTTAAGTATTTGGATACCAGCTGTAAAAGTTGCGGCAAACCGCGATTGCCCGTGTACTGAGTGTACCCTCTTTGCAAAGAGGTAATCGCTGCGGAGCGCACTTTCCAAGGCGTAACGAAATCGGGCTCGCCCACGCCAAGGGAGATTGCGCCCTCCGTTTCCCGTACGATATCGAAGAATTTTCGAATACCGCTTGGCTGTAACGCCTTTGCTTTTTGATTGACAAAATCACGCATAATATTTGTTTCCTTATTAAAATCAACGTACCATGTACGAGGTTAGGGAGATAAAACAACGCCTATTGGCGTTGGTAACGCAACCTGTCGGTTGCTTTTGATGGGGCTGTGTTTTGCCCTTTGGGCAACTCTTGACAGAGGGTCGTAAAGGCTCTGCCTTTACAATCCGCAAGAGACTATGCCTCTTGACTCCTCGTCTACGATAACGCTACACCTACGCGTTAACGATAGATAGAAAGACTCGCCCGCGGTGGCTCACCGCCTCGCCGTCAGGCGTGTACGGATAAGCGGTAATCCGCGTCTTCCTTTTCCGTTGCTACGCCCTCAATTTTGTATTTCTTCAAAATGAAATGCGTTGCCGTGCTCAGCACGCCCTCGAACGTGGAAATACGCTCGGATACGAAACGGGATACTTGTTGCAAAGACCTATCTTCCACGAACACCGCCAAATCGTAAGCACCGCTCATAAGATACACCGATTTCACTTCGGGGAAGGACGCGATTTGTTTGGCGATACCGTCAAAACCCTCTTTTTTCTTAGGGGTAACTTTCACCTCGATAAGCGCGCACACCAGCGAATCGTCCGCCTTTTCATCGTTGACAATCGCCGTGTATTTGACAAGCAAACCACTCTTTTCCATGGCTTGAATACACGCTTTCACTTCCGCTTCGTCCACGGAAAGCATCGCCGCAATTTTCTTAGGGGAAATGCGCGCGTCTTCGGTGAGTACGTTCAAAATGTCCTTTTCTAATGCCGTCATAGTTTTTCTCCTTGTTATATAACTCGTTATATAAGGTTTTCTAAAAATAAATGGTCGTAACCCAAACTCTCCACGAAATCCCGTCCGATAAATTTGACGTGATTGAACTTCGCAAAATTGAAAATATGCGTCTTTGTCAAAACGGGGGTGGGAATATCCAACTCGTGACAAATATCCGTCAAATAATCGAAAAAGTGGGAATACGTAAGTCTTTCAGGGTTCTCGTATACAAATTGTTTGCGGATTTTTCCATCCGCCATCAGTTTAGCCCAAATTCTCATACTCGTATTATACACGAAACGAAAAAAAAAGTAAACCGTTTCTTAGAAAAAAACGGCTTTTTTTCCTATTTTCAGCGCGCATAATCGTCACTTTTTTCGCATACGATAAAGCAAATCCGCTTTTCCGCCAAAAAAAGTGTGGTTACAAACACAAGAATTGGCATTTTCCACAAAAACGGACAAAAAAAGCAATCTTTTCCGAAATTTTGATACACGCGTTTTGCTATGATGGAGGTAACGGCGTTATGAGAGGAAAAAATACAACCAAAACCGCCGAAAAAATCAATAACCGCGGCAAATTTGCCATTGTTGCAACCCTGCTTGTCGCCTTATTCCTCGTCGTATCCGTACCCACGTACGTCGTCAAAAAACGCGTGGAAAACGCCGCTTATACCACCGCGACGGCGCGTTCTTTGCCCATTTACAGCGTGGAAACAGCAGAGAAAAAAGTGGCAATCTCCTTCGACTGCGCTTGGGGCGTGGAATACACGCAAAAACTGCTGGATATTATGGAGAAAAACGACGTGCGCTGCACCTTTTTCGCCGTCGAATTTTGGGTGGAGAAATACCCTCAGTACGCCGCCGCAATCGTCGAGGCTGGACACGAACTTGGCACGCACAGCCGTACCCACTCGTACATGAGCAAGCTCTCCGAAGAAGAGATTAAAGACGAGCTTTCCACCTCTTGCGCGGCAATCGAAAAGGCAACGGGGCAAAAAACCACCCTCTTTCGCGCGCCGTACGGCGATTATGACAATCTATTGATTGATACTGCGCAAAGCATGGGGCTTTATACAATTCAATGGGACGTGGACTCGCTCGATTGGAAAAATCTTTCGGCAACGGAGATTGCCATGCGCGTGATTAACGGCGCAAAAAACGGCTCTATCATCCTTTGCCACAACAACGGTTTGCACACCGCCGAATCGTTACCCCTTATCTTTTCCACGCTGAAAAACAGGGGATACGAATTCGTCCCCATAGGCGAGCTTATCTACAAAGAAAATTATACGATAGACGTCAACGGCAGGCAACATAAAAACGCTTAAAAAGGGTGTAAAACCGCCACGTATTGGGGGGTTACCCCCTAAACGTACGCAAAAAATAATAATTATTTAGATACAATAGGAGGTATATTATGAACTACGTTTCAGAGAAAAACAACAAGGTTTACGTCATGGGTGAAATCGTCAGCGACGCCACGTTCTCCCACGAAGTTTACGGCGAGGGCTTTTACGAATTTTTCGTCCGCGTTATGCGCCTTTCGGGGCAAGCGGATATTTTGCCCGTCACCTTAT
>JAZRRB010000101.1:0-6630 GCA_045650385.1 Candidatus Scatosoma sp.
GAGGCGGTTGATCTCGTTCTCTTCGCGTTTGAAAACGGCGAAAGCGGTGATATCCTTGTGCAAAAAGCGCCTGCCTGCACCATCCAAACGCAAGCGGAAGCAGTTTGCGAACTCTTTGGCGGCGACAAGAACAATATCAAAGTCATCGGTATTCGTCACGGCGAAAAAATGTACGAAACGCTCCTTACCAACGAGGAGTGCGCTAATGCAATCGATTTGGGCAATTTTTACCGTGTGCCTTGCGATAAACGTGGGCTTAACTACGATAAATATTTCAAACAAGGGGACATGGAACGCAATCCTTTAACGGAATTCAATTCCAACAACACCCAGCTTTTAACGGTAGAAGAAACGAAATCGAAAATTGCATCCCTTCAATATATCCAAGACGAACTTGGCAAAGGAATGTATGATAATTAGTGAAAAATCGTCATATCTAAATGTCGTAAAGGGTGTTGCGATATTTTTAATGATTTGGGGGCATTGCATACAATACTGTGCTATACAATCGTTTGATTTTTTTGAGAATGCAATTTTTAAAATCATATACAGTTTTCATATGCCACTTTTTATGATTATAAGTGGATATCTATTTTATTTTTCTTTTCAAAAAAGAGATCTAAAAAATTTGATTATACATCGTACGAGGCCTATAATTTGGACAATTATAGGAGGTGGAATAGTCATTTGGTTTAGCACAAAGTGTTTGTTTGCGGTGATAAATGGTAACTATTCAATTGTTTTTAGCGGGGATTGGGTAAAATCTTTTAGTACTTTATGGTTTTTGTGGAGTATTTTATCGGCATCAATTGGCGTAGCTATAATTTGTAAAAAGGTGATACAGATATGGTTGCAAATACCGTTGTTGCTATTGTGGGGTTTAGTAGTTTTACTTTTTCCAAACGCAGAAAGTAATTTGTATATGTATCCATATTACATAATAGGATTTTATTTCGCTAAATATAAAGAAAAAATTCCTTTGAAGGTAATGTTTTTTAAATATTTATCGATTCCGTTGTTTCCTATAATGTGTTTCTATTTTGAGAAAAAACATTATATATATACAAGCGGATTGTTTGGTAACGGATATGTAGCTGGTTTTTGGAATATAGTTAAAACCGATATGTTTCGTTGGGCCATAGGACTAGTAGGGTGCATATTTGTGCTTGTGCTAATAGAGACTATTTTTTTGGGTTGTTCAAAATTAAAGAAAAAACGACATTGGAAAAATTTTTTTCTTCCATTGGAAAAGCTTGGCGAGAAATCTTTGCAGGTTTATGTCATATCTATTGTTTTTTTGTCTGCGTATCTTCCAACAGTTTATATAAAAGTCATCGGATTTATAGGAATTGGGAATTTTTTTGTGGATAATATTTGGATATATAATTTAATATTTACGCCTATTTTAGCAATAATCTATGCGATTGCTTTATATTGGATAGTTAAGTTCCTTTATAAAATAAAAATTGGAAAATTTATTTTTTCCAAATAAGGAGAAGCTATGAAAATTCTCGTAACAGGGGCAAAGGGTTTTGTCGGTAAAAACCTTTGTGCCGCTTTATACAACTTAAAAGACGGAAAAGATAGAACTCGCCCGGCGTTGATTATCGATGCCGTCTACGAATACGATATTGACAGTACGCAAGCCGATTTGGACGCGTATTGCCAAGAAGCAGATTTCGTGTTCAATCTTGCAGGGGTAAACCGTCCGAAAACGCAAGAGGAATTTATGCAAGGCAATTTTGGGTTTGCCTCGACGTTGCTTGAAACATTGCAAAAGTATAACAACAAAGCACCCGTTATGCTTTCCTCTTCTATTCAAGCCACTCTTATCGGGCGTTACGGCGAGGGCGAATACGGCAAGAGTAAGAAGGCAGGGGAAGAGCTTTTCTTCGATTATGCGCAAAAATGCGGTGGGCAGGTATGCGTTTACCGTTTCCCGAACTTGTTTGGGAAATGGTGTAGACCGAACTATAACAGCGCGGTAGCTACCTTTTGCAACAATATAGCCAACGATTTGCCTATTACTATCAGCGATAGGGCGGTGGAGCTTGAACTGTTATATATCGACGATTTGGTAAAAGAAATGCTCGATTTATTAGAGGGCAAGGCGCATCGTTGCGATTATGACGGATTGACGGCTGTTGAAAGCGAAACGGGTAGATATTATTACGTGCCTACAACGCATAAAGTAACGCTTGGGGAGATAGTTGACTTATTACACGTTTTCCGCGAGCAAAGTCAAACGCTCATTATTCCTGAAATCCCCGACGGGAGTTTTGCAAAAAAACTCTATTCGACGTATTTAAGCTATTTACCCAAAGAAAAAGTAGCGTTTGATTTGAAAATGAATGAGGACGTAAGGGGTAGTTTTACCGAACTTTTGAAGACGGAAAAATGCGGTCAAGTATCGATTAATATATCCAAGCCCGGGATTACCAAAGGGCAGCATTGGCATCATAGCAAATGGGAATTTTTCATTGTTGTATCGGGCAAAGGTTTGATACAGCAAAGAAAGATTGGCACGGACGAAGTTCTGAATTTTGAGGTGAGCGGGGAAAGGATTCAGGCGGTACATATGTTGCCGGGATATACGCATAACATTATCAATCTTTCCGATACGGAAAATTTGGTGACGGTGATGTGGGCGAACGAACAGTTTGACGGCAATCGCCCCGATACGTTTTTTGAAGTGGTGGAGTAAGAAAAAATGACGACCTTTACAAGAGAACAACAAATGGTATTACATTTGGCGGAACGTGGTTTATCTAAGGATCCGTCCGCTCTTGTTTGGTCGGAAGAGGAAATATCGGGATTAGATTGGAACGCCGTTTTCAAAGAGTGTGAATATCAAACGGTGGCGCTGCTTTGTTTTGACAGCCTTTTGCCGTATAAGAAGTATATCCCCCAAGACGTGTACGCGAAATGGAAGAATCTTGCATTCAAACACATGCAAAACAACATCCGCGTGTCGCAAGTTCAAGCTGATTTGGCGGATACGTTAGAAAGAGAGGGATTCCCTTACGTAATCATGAAGGGTACGACTTCGGCGGCGTATTATCCTAAGGCGGAGCTTCGCTCGCTGGGCGATATCGATTTTTATATTGAAAGAGAAAAACAGGAAGAAATAGCCACTGTATTAAAGCAAAATGGGTATACGCAAAAGGACGAGTGGCACGTATATCACGTGAATTTCGAAAAAGAACACGTGCACGCGGAAATGCATTTTGATTTCCCTGGTATGCCCGATGGGGAATTGGGCGAACGTTTACGCGCGTTTTTTCAGCCAATATTCGAAACCTCCGTTGTTTGGGACGGGGAACTGCGCAAAGCGCAAATGCCAAATGAAATCTATCACGGCGTAATTATTTTATTGCACATGTTAAGCCATAATGTCGGGTACGGCGTAGGGCTTCGACATCTTTGCGATTGGGCGGCGTACTTACAGAAAATACAAGAAAAAGCATATTGGCAAGAAACGTTGCTTCCCTTGTTTAAGGAAACAGGCGTATTCCGCTACGTGTGTGCAGTAAGCAAAATGTCATCGATGTATTTAGGGATACCTTGTCCCGATTGGGCGGAAGACGCGCCTACGGAAATTTGTGGACAGCTGCTTACGGATATGTTCACCGCAGGCAATTTCGGGAATAAAGATAGGGCGTATTCCAAGAGTGCACAACTTATCGAGAAAAAGGACGGAAAGAATAGAGGCCCGTTTGCAACGCTTGTTCGTTCGTTGCACGTATCGATTTTATTGCGCTATCCTATCGTCAAAAAAGTATGGATATTCTATCCGTTTGTGTTTGCGTGGAAAGTGGTAAAAAATCTGTTTTTGATGTGTATCGGCAAGCGCGTTTCTCTTGGAAAAACGTTGCCCGAGGCAAAAAAACGAAAACAAATATATGATCAGTTGAAAATATTTGAGCCGCAAGGCGAGGAGTAAAAAATAATGGAAATAAAATTGGATTATTCGGATGTAAAATTTCAAGACAACGGAAAATTGAAACTATTAATTATCGTGGGTACGCGCCCGGAAATTATCCGTTTGGCGGCAGTGATTAATAAATGCCGTCAATACTTTGATTGTATTTTGGCACATACGGGACAAAATTACGATTATAATTTGAACGGCGTATTTTTCAAGGATTTGAAACTTGCCGATCCCGAGGTATATATGGATGCGGTAGGCGACGATTTGGGCGCAACGGTGGGCAATATTATCAACTGTTCGTACAAACTTATGGCGGCTTGTAAACCGGACGCGCTTTTGATTTTGGGGGACACGAACAGCTGTCTTTCCGCCATCGCGGCAAAACGTTTGCATATCCCCATCTTCCACATGGAAGCAGGTAATCGTTGCAAGGACGAGTGTTTGCCCGAAGAAACCAATCGTCGTATCGTCGATATTATTTCGGACGTAAACTTGGCGTATTCCGAGCATGCGCGCCGTTATCTTGCCGATTGCGGACTTCCCAAGGAAAGAACGTACGTAACGGGCTCTCCTATGGCAGAGGTTTTACATAACAATCTTGCGGATATCGAAAAGAGCGACGTGCTTACCCGTCTTGGCTTGCAAACGAAAAAATATATCCTCTTGTCGGCGCATAGAGAGGAAAATATTGACACGGAAAAGAATTTCTTATCCTTGTTTACCGCAATCAATAAGATGGCGGAAAAATACGATATGCCTATTTTGTATTCCTGTCATCCCAGAAGTAAAAAACGTTTGGAAGCGAGTGGATTTGTGCTCGATAAACGCGTGATGTGTCAACAACCTTTGGGCTTCCACGATTATAACAAATTGCAAATGAACGCGTTTGCGGTAGTCTCCGATAGCGGTACGTTGCCGGAAGAGAGCAGCTTTTTTACAAGCATTGGAAAGCCGTTCCCGGCGGTTTGTATCCGTACAAGTACGGAACGTCCCGAAGCGCTGGATAAAGCGTGTTTCGTATTGGCAGGTATCGATGAAAAGCATTTGTTGCAGGCGGTAGATACGGCGGTGCAACTCACGGTTGACGGCAATCACGGTATCCCCGTACCCGATTACGTAGAAGAGAACGTTTCTACGAAAGTGGTAAAACTTATCCAAAGCTACACGGGTGTCGTAGACAAAATGGTTTGGAGGAAATATTAAAGATAAAACGAGCGGTAAAAACCGCTCGTTTTTATGATCGCTTGATTTTTATCGATAAATCGGCTATAATATGAAAAAAGGAGTATATTATGAAAGACAAAACGGTTGAAAAAATAAACGGAAAAGAAATATCCAAGGCAACGATAGCACGTATGCCGTTGTATTTGCGGTTTTTGCAAGAAGAAAATTCCAAGGGGGAGAAATACATATCTTCCACCGTTATTGCGCAAAATATTTCCGTATCGTCGGTGCTTGTACGCAAAGACTTGGCGCTTGTATCCTCTCAATCGGGACGTCCGCGCCTTGGTTTTGCCGTCAGCCGTTTGATTGTCGATATTGAAAAATTTTTGGGTTATGACAACCTTTCCGATGCCGTAGTTGTCGGGGCAGGTGGACTTGGACGCGCCTTCCTTGGCTACGAGGGGTTTAAGAGCAACGGGCTTCACGTTCTCGCGGCATTTGACGTCGATAAAAAACTCGTGGGAAAGACGGTTGCTGGAAAACGTATTTATCACTTGAATGAACTTGAAAAATTTGCACGAGAAAATCAAGTGAAGATAGGAATTATCACCGTGCCCAAACACGCGGCGCAAGAGGTACTGAACCGCTTGGTAAATGCAGGGATAAAAGCTGTTTGGAACTTTGCGCCGTCGCCGCTACGCGTGCCGAAAGATATCGTCATTAAAACGGAAGATTTGGCTGCTTCTTTGGCTATGCTTGCAGGACAGCTGTATAAAAGCGACCGCCGATAAACGCGCTCGTCTCCGCCTTTTGCGTGGCTACGGCGCGTAAGGGGGAGAAATTGGAAGAGAAAAAAGAACAGGAAACGGCGCTTTCCATGCTTTTGCAAAGAGTAAGAGAAGCGCAAAAGGAATTTGCAACCTATTCGCAGGAAAAGGTGGATACTATCTTCAAGGCGGCGGCTTTTGCCGCTAATGCGGAGCGTTTACGCCTTGCAAAACTTGCCGTAGAAGAAACGGGGATGGGGGTATTCGAGGATAAGGTATTGAAAAATCATTATGCTTCCGAATATATCTATCACCGCTATAAAAATGAAAAAACGTGCGGCGTAATCGAACGTGACGAGGCGAACGGTTACACGCGCATAGCCGAACCTATCGGGGTAGCGGCGGCAATTGTGCCGACGACAAACCCTACGTCTACGGCGATATTCAAAGCCCTTCTTTGCTTAAAAACGCGGAACGGGCTTATTTTGTCGCCACATCCACGTGCGAAGAATTGCACGATAGAAGCGGCGAAAACGGTATTGCAAGCGGCGGTGGAAGCAGGTGCGCCTAAGGACATTATCGCATGGATAGAAAACCCGTCGGTAGAAGCGTCCGCTACGCTTATGAAAGAAGCGGATATTATTTTGGCAACGGGCGGGCCTGCGATGGTAAAAGCGGCATATTCTTCGGGAAAACCTGCCATCGGTGTGGGCGCAGGCAATACGCCTGCGATTATCGACCAAACGGCAGATATACGGGGGGCGGTGT
>JAZRRB010000102.1:0-5768 GCA_045650385.1 Candidatus Scatosoma sp.
CGTTGTATTTGCCTATTTGGGCGATTATCATTGCGCTTATCGTACTTATTAAGGCGTTGAGAAATATGAACGAACCCGAAGAGGTTAGCGCGCAAGTTGCAGGTAAGCTTGTTCCCATGCTTACGTTGCCCTTGTCGGTAATGTTGTTCCAATGCGTAGTGCCTGGTATGAGTTATGCAAGCGGTATCGTAGGTCTTTGTGCTGTAGGTATCGTGGCAGTAGTTTTGGGCTTTGTCCTTTCTAGACTTCGTCCTTTCAACAAAGATGAATTTATTTACTTGACCATCGTTCAAGGCGGCGCATTGTTGGCTATCGTTGGTTTCATGGTATTCTTCTTCAACTTGATTAAAGTTGGTATCTTCAAATCCTTCGTAAACGGCCCTTACTTTGGATATATGGCGAAAGCAATTATCGCGAAAGAAACGGGTTCGGCGGTAGACAGTGGCTACATTGTTGACGGCGTTATGATGCTCGTTTACCTTGCAATGGTACTCGGTTGCACGAAATACCTTGCAAAAGTTGCACAAAGATTCGGCGGCCTTACCAAGAAGAAAAAGAAAGGCTCTGTTGCGATGAAAGACAACAACCTTATCAACGTTATCTTCATGTTGCCTATCTACATACTTCCTGCAATCGTTAAGGGTATGAAGCATTGCCTTACGGACGTTACGGCTACGTCGACGGAAGGCGCAACGAGCTTCCTTGTTATTAACTCTGCACAACAAAGCGCGCTTACGGGCATGCTTGTTGGTCTTATCCTTATGTTCGTTGCAGAACTTGCTGTAATCATCTTGAAGAAAGTTCTTTGCAAAGACCTTACGGAAGAAAAAGCGGCTGCTATCTTGGCAAGCACGGTTACGGTTGACCACAGCAAAGAAGCTGCTCCTGCTGCGGCGGAAGTTGCTGCTCCTGCAGTAGAAGTTGCTGCTACCGAAGCGGTTGCTACGGAAGAAGCTGCGGAAGCAAAAAACGAAGATGATTATGCCGACGAGGACTAATATCGTTCGTTAACTAAAATTAAAAACCCCCGAAAGTTATCTTCTTTCGGGGGTTTCTATTTTTGTACGCGGTTTAAGCGATTTGTTTTTCTTGCGTATGTTCGCGTTTCTTATTGATAAAATACAACGTCAAATCCACACACACAAACGCCAAATTGATAAGGTATAATGCAAATACGTAATTGTAATTGCCGCCCAACATTTTGCCGATAATCCCTGCGATATACCCTATGATAATGGCAAAGGTGAATACCACGCTCTTTCCTTTTGTCGAACGGGATTTGATGCTCTTATATACCGATATCGGCCAAGACAGTCCAAAACAAATTAACATAATACTCTCAAATACGGTAACCATACAATTTCTAAAACTCCTTTCCTTTGTTTAATACCATTATACGCTTGACATTTCATAAAGTAAAATATATAATTATTATGAAATCAATAACTTTCCGTTATTAATGGAGAATGGTATGGAACTTGCGAAATTGCGGTATTTTTATGCGGTTGCAAAGCTGGGGCACGTAACGAAGGCGGCGGAAGAAATTCATATTGCGCAGCCTGCGCTCACCAAAGCGATTAAACAGCTGGAAGAGGAATTGGGCGTCGCGCTCTTTTATAAAAAGGGTAGGAATATTTTACCCACCGTCTACGGAGAATACTTAAAGGAAAAATTGGAGGGTATTCTGCCACAAATCGATAGTATTGGCGAGGAGTTGGGGCGGTTGAAACAGGAACGTCGGAATACGGTAAAGCTCAACGTTTTGGCGGCGTCTACCGCTGTGACGGACGCGGTGGTTAGCTATAAAAAGAAACATCCCGAGGTGGTGTTTCAAGTAATCCAAAATGAAGAAGAAACGGATTGCGACGTATCGGTGAGTATGAAAACGGGGGAAACGTCCTCGTTGCCTGCCTTTTTACGGCACGTGGAGATGGAAGAGGAAATTTATCTTGCCGTGCCGAAAAATTCCCCGTATGCGGCATGGGAAAATATTTCGCTTGGGCAGGTAAAAGAGGAGGGGTTTGTGCATTTGGCAGGCTCGCGCGCGTTTCGGTTTGTATGCGATAAGTTTTGCGCGTTGGCAGGGTTTCAACCGCATATTTCTTTCGAATCGGATTCTCCAACGGCGGTGCGGAATATCATCGGCGCGCACGCAGGCGTGGGGTTTTGGCCGGAATATTCTTGGGGAAAGGTATCTTCCGATGTCGTTTTGTTGCCGATTGTCGAGCCGACTTGTCAAAGAGAACTCGTTTTAGGACTGCACGAAAGCGCCGTGCCGAGCGTGGCTGCGGAGGATTTTTACGAGTATCTTCTCAAATTTTTGCAAAACCGTCGAAAACGTAAGGCGTAATTTTATATTTGAACGGGGTTTTTTATTGCTTTTTTTTCGGGCGTTTGATATACTATATTTGAATTTAAGAAATAAGGATTGATAGATTATGGCAACGGTGGAATTTACCGACAAAGTGAAAATATTGATTAGAGCAGGGGACGGCGGCGACGGCATGAACTCGTTCAAGGCGTTCAAAGGCAAGCCTGCATGCGGACCGGACGGCGGCGACGGCGGTAAGGGCGGCGACGTGTATTTCATCGGGGATAAGGACATGAACGACTTGTTCCCGTTCCGTTTTACCTCTCGTTTCATTGCGGAAAACGGGGAAACGGGCGGCACGAACCGTTGTTTTGGTAGAAGCGGTAAGGACGTTTTTATCAAAGTGCCTTTGGGTACGCTTGTACGCGATGAAGAGAGCGGTAGGCTGATTTGCGACGTGTTCGAGGACGGACAAAAAGTGCTCGTTGCGCGCGGCGGTAACGGCGGTAAAGGCAACGTGCGTTTCACGACGGCAAGAAGACACGCGCCCAACTTTGCGCAAAAGGGTGAAAAAGTAAAACAGCATTACGTTATTTTGGAAATGAAAGTAATTGCGGACGTCGGTTTTGTCGGTTTCCCGAACGTGGGAAAGAGTACCCTGCTTTCCAAAATTTCGGCGGCTCGCCCCAAGATTGCCAACTACCATTTCACCACGCTTTCGCCCAACCTTGGGGTGGTGCGGTATTACGAAAAATCGTTTGTGGCGGCGGATATTCCCGGACTTATCGAAGGTGCGGCGCAAGGCGCAGGCTTGGGACACGATTTCCTTAGACATATCGAACGTACGCGTATGCTTTGCCACGTCGTTGATATTTCCGGTTGCGAAGGGCGTGATCCTATCGAGGATTTCAAGAAAATCAACGAGGAATTGAAAGAGTATAGCGAAGTGCTTTCTACGCTTCCGCAAATCGTCGTTTGTAACAAATGCGACATTTTCGGCGCAGAAGAGAACTTGAAAGCGTTCAAAAAGAAATTCGGTAGAAAGTATAAGATATTTCCCATCACCGCGCTGTCTGGCGCGGGCACAAGGGAACTTTTGGAAGGTATTTTTGAGGTGCTCGACACCCTGCCGCCCGTAGAACCCGTGCCTGTGGACGAGGAATTTGAATACAAGGCAAGCGAGGATTTAAGTTTCGAAATTTTCCAAGACGAGGACGGCGTATACGTGGTCGTTGGCGGCCTTATCGATATGCTGTGTAGAAACGTAGTCCTCAACAACCCCGATTCGATGCAGTATTTCCAAAAGATATTACGTCTTCGCGGCGTTATCAAGGAACTTTCGAAAATGGGCTGTAAAGAGGGAGATACCGTGTCTATTGGGGACGTCGAATTCGACTTCATCCCGTAAAACGGCGTATAACACGGCATCTTATCCGCAAAAACGGAACGCGCCCTTGCTTGTTTACGCATCAGTAAACGTTCCTTCGGGCACAACGTGTTTTGTGGCAATATGCCGCACTCTCCACCCTTTTACTTCGGTTGAACAGTGTTGGGGACTACAACAAAAAATAAATAAAACAGGGAAATATTATGAATATCATAACGAACGAAAATATAACCAGTAAACAAAGAAGCAAATTAAAATCGATTGCGGCGAAGTTATCGCCTATTACGCAAATCGGGAAGGGCGGAATCACGGATAATCTTTTGAAAACGCTTTCCGACGCACTTGAAGCGCATGAAATTATCAAGGTGAATATTTTGGAAACGGCGGACGACGACGTAAGAAACCTTGCGGATAACGTTGCCGAACTTTTGGACGCCGTACCTGTTGCAGTAATCGGTAGAAAAGCGATTTTTTACCGCTATTCTTCCCGCACCAATTTCGCGCATTTAGAGTTTTGATACGGTAAAATTATCCTAAAAAGCGTTTAGAAAGGGAAACTTTGCTTTATAAATAATAGTAAAGAAATATAAGGCTTGGTAGTATTATGGAAAACGAAGAATTGAAAGAAGAAATTAAAGAGCAAGTGGAAGAACCCGTTTGCGAGAAAAAAGAAGAAAAAGCGGAAAAGAAAAAGGGCGGTAAAAAGGCGGAGGAACTTGCCAAAGCCTTGGAAGAAGCGGAAGAAAACAAGCGTAAATGGTACGCTGTTACCGCGGAATACGAAAACTACCGTCGCCGCACGCAAAACCAAGCGGCGCAACGCTATAACGAGGGTAGAAACGACGTGCTTGCATCGCTGTTCCCTATCGGGGACAACCTCGAACGCGCGATTGCTACGATTGCGGACGAGAATACGAAACAGGGCGTAGATATGGTGCTTAAAGCGTTCAAAAAGGTACTCGAAGGCGAGGGCGTAGAAGAGATTAACCCCTTGGGCGAACAATTCAACGCAGACGTTGCCGAGGCGATTATGGCAATGCCTGCCGAGGAAGGCGAAGAAAGCGGCATTGTGAAACAAGTATACGTAAAAGGATATAAAAAAGGCGATAAAGTGTTGCGTTATGCGCAAGTAATCGTTACGCAGTAATATAATAATGAAATAAAACGGCGGTAAGGTTGAAGAATTCTACCGCCGTTTTTTATTTATCCAAAAAATTTTTCAAAAATTAAAAAAAATTCAAAATTTTACCAACCGTTTTGTTTTTTGCGTTGTCTATATGGGTGTAAAGGGGTTAAGAAACTCACAAAAACAAAAAAAGGTGGTACATAAATATGAGAAAGAACGGCATGAAAAAATGGTTGGCACTGAGCATGGTTTCGCTTATGGGCGTAAGCATGTTTGCTTGCAACGGTAGCACAACGGAAAACACAACGGACAATGGCGGTGAAATTACGGCGTCGGCGAACGGATACGCGTATATGGCAATCGATATCAATCCTACGGTGGAATTCGTACTCAAAGCGGATAAAGTGGTCAGCGTAGATGCGGTAAACGACGATGCGGCAGTGCTTATCAGCGAAGAAAATTTTGTAGGTATGACGGCGGAAGAAGCGGGCGAAACGGTAGTAGAAATCGCGGAAGAACTTGGGTATTTGAACGAAGAAAATGCCAACGTGAAAATTACGGTAGCGGCGGACGACGAAACGTACACGGAAGAATTAACGGAAAAGGTGAAAAAAGGCGCGAAACGCGGTAGCGATATCGCGAAAGTGAATAGCGAACCTCGTAAGTCCGACAAACGCAAGGAAAAGAAACTTAAAGAGGAAAATGCACAGCTTTACAAAGGACTTAATCCTGCAAAAGTACGTATTATCGAAGCAATTATGCGTTATGATGAAACGATGACGTTTGAAATCGGCGCGGAAATGTCATTTGAAGAACTTGGCGAAATGCTTCAGGGCTACGTAGAAGAATACAAAGATATTGTAGGTAAGCAGCTCCGTGAAGAATATAAAGAGCTTTTTGACGAGAAGAAAAAAGTTTAACTGAACCTTTTTAGAAAAGGGGGA
>JAZRRB010000103.1:0-9043 GCA_045650385.1 Candidatus Scatosoma sp.
GAAAAAGTTTTTGAAAACGGCCATGAAGGCGCCCTTGAAAACGATGGAATAAGGGAAAAAACCAACCCGCCCGTTTGCAAAATTTTGCAAACGGGCGGTTTTTTAAGTTGACAAGAAGAATATTCCGTAGTATAATAAATAACGCAAAGGAAGGTTTTCGGTCGAACACTTCCTAATAAAAAAACCGAGGTACAATTTGATGAAGAACAAATCTCTTACCAAGCGTTTATGCCGCGCCGGCGTTATCGCCGCGCTGTACGTAGCGCTTACGTATGCCTTTATGCCCTTTGCCTTTGGACCAATTCAAGTCCGTCCGGCAGAGGCGCCTTGTATTTTACCCTTATTTTTCCCCGAAGCCATACCCGCGCTTTTTATCGGTTGTGCGTTGTCGAACATCGCCTCGCCCTACGCGTTATACGATATCCTCTTTGGCGCGACGGCAACGCTCGTTGCCGCGGCGGCTACGTACGGGGTGGGGAAACTCTTTTCAAAAGATTGGCTGAAAATCACTGTTGGCGGTTTGTTTCCCGTACTTGTCAACGCGCTTGTGATTCCGCTTATTATTGTTTTTTTGTGTGGCGGCGGCGAGGGGTATACCAGCGTTACCGTGGCGTATTTCGCGTATGCAGGCTCGCTATTTTTAACGGAAGCGGTTTGGGTTTACGCGCTTGGCACGCCCTTGTATTTTGGAGTAAAACGGCTGTCAAAAGGACGAACTGTTTAACAGCGGCTGTCTATTTCTAAGATAATCGGCAAGAGCTTCGGAAATGAGTTCCGCCATGGTATATACAAGGTTTAACCGCGTGGTATTAAGAAGGCCGTAATTTGCCACCGATTTTTCCGCCACGATACCCAGCACGGAAATATCCCCGATAGCGCCCAAGCGTTTGTTTGCGCCTGCGCCGGGGTATAGAGGGGAGTTGAGCAGTTTGATAAGTCCAATATCCCCTTCACTACCTACGGCGGCGTCAACGGCGATAATAGGGCTGTTTGGGTGCGCGTCTTTCAAAAACGCGCGTACGTATTTAATCTCTTTTGCCGTCACGGGCGAAGCAAGAGTTCCGTAAATGAACGCAGGGATTCCCTGCGTTTTATATTTGAGCATAGAACCGCAAATAGGGCCTAAACTGTCCCCGATAGCCAAATCACTGCCTACGCAAACGATGACGGGCGGGGCGTCTTCAAGTTTCGGCGGTTGCTTAAAAAGGGGTTTTTCCAACCGTTTTTGCAACAATTTTTCCACCGCCATTACGATGCCGTTTACCGCTACTTTATTATAAATATGAAACGCGTATTCCATAGCTCCCTCCTTGGCGGTTTTATGCCGCCCTTTGAGTATTTCCATATCTTAAAAGGAATAAACGGGGAGAAGATAAGAAAAGCGCGCGAATTTTTCCAAATCGGTTGAAAAAAAGGCAAGGATATGGTATAATAGGGAAAACGCTTGCATAAAAACGAAAAGATAGGGCTATCATCAAAACGTTTGCAGGTAAAGGAGGGCAAAGATGCTAACGTGCTTGAACGCCGCTTGGGCGTGTTGGGTTGTGGATATATTGGCAATCGTCGTCATCATTGGGTTTGCGGCGCTTGCGGCGAAACGCGGTTTTATCGATTGTCTATTCGGTTTAATCACCACGCTTTTGGCGTTTCTTGTCGCAATATTACTGCTTCGTAGCGTTATGCGTTGGACGAACGGACTGTTTGGGTTGCAAGAAGTAATGGAAAACGCTTGTTCGAACGCGCTGGGCAGGATAAAAGCCCTGAACGTCGACGTTTCCAACGAGGGATTGCAATCAGGCATGGAAGCGAACAATATTCCGTCCTTTTTATCCAAATTCGTCGTCAATAGCGTAGGGGATAGCGAAATCCCGGCAGGGACGACGCTTGCGATGATTATCGGCACGCCGCTGGGACGTTTTGCCACTTCCTTAATCGCATTTTTCGTGTTATTCATCATCGCGAAAATTTTGCTTTCGCTTTTGAAAAGAATGCTTTCTTCCCTTGTCAATAAAATGCCGTTTGTCAGCACGGTCAACCGTTTGCTCGGTTTTCTTGTCGGCTTAGTGCAAGGCTGGTTATTGATTAGTGCTGTTGTTGCGGTGCTTGGCGTAATCCCCGTGGACGGTATTCATCGGTTTTTCAGCGAAGGTTTGTTTATGCGCTTTATGTATAACCATAACCTCATCAACCTCATTATCGGTTGGGTACTTATTTAAGGCTTTGTCTTATCCATCGTTTTTTCTTTTAAGTCTATTCTAAAACAATAAAAAAAGGGCGAAAAGCCCTTTTTTTTATGCAAAAAACACGCTTTTATCCCCGTTTTTCACCGTTATCCACACCCCCGAAAACCGTTGTGGATAACTACGATTTTTGTGGATAACTCATGCAAAAATATTGTGTATAATTTTGACAAAAAAGCTCGAAAAAATGCGTTTATAAAAATATACACAGCCCTTTATCCACCTTTTCCACCCCCAAAGTGGATAACTAAGGGTTGTCCACGTATAAAAAAAGCAAATTGTGGATAAAAGTACCCTTTCTTAACAATATCAAAAATCGTTTTCCTGCGTTTCCGCCTCTAAACAGCCTAAAACCCCCGTTTTTCGGTGGATAACTTTCGCAAACGAACAAAAATTCGAAACAAATATTCGGGGGAAACTTGGTGGATAACTATGGGTAAAGTGGAGAAGTATTCGTAAAAACGCGTAAAATTGGTATAAAAAACACAACTTTATCCACAAACAAACGTTCTTTTTAGAAAAAGGGCAAAAGTTATCCACAGCAAAAGCGTTTATGCAAGCGGTGATAAATGCATAAACCGCCGTTTGCGGTGTATAAAATGGGAAGAGGGCGCGGGGGTTAGCGGATATTTTGAAAACGGACGGAAATTTCCAGCGAAGTTTGGTTTAGCGCGGTGTTTTTCACCGCTTCAAAATGCTTATTTTTCCGTTTTTGTAGCGATTCCAACACGCCGAAAATATCGCAACCGCTTGTTCTTGCCTTTTCAAACGCGGAAGAAATTTGCGCGGAAAGCAGTTTTTCCGCCGCGGAAAATGCGGACGTCGGTACGTCGCCCACGTCTATCCCTTCCGTTTTGGAAAATGCCTTGGACGAATCGAGCAACCCTGCCGATAACGTGAGGTCTATTTGATACGCCACCCGTAAATCTTTGCCCAGTTTACAAGCCGTTTTTGCGTTGTTGCGCTTGACGGTGAGGGTGTACGCGGCGTCTTCCGTTTCTACCGAATACGAGGCAAGGCGCAGTTTGTTTTTAACGGCGTTAAAGGCAAACGTTTCCTCTTCCGTCCATTTCGCTACCCGTTTCCCTGCGTAAAAGAGCGCTGTTTCACTCGCGCTGAATACCGGTTTATCGTTTTCACCGCTACCGCCTTTTGCGTTGCCTTGACTACCGTCACTTTGACTATCGCTTTGCGCGCTTTGTCCGTTTTCTTGCGAGGAAGAGGCATTTTCACCGCCGCTACTGCTATTTTCCTTTGGATTGTTCCCGATTTGTTCTTGTTGGGGTTGGGTTTTGAGGATAGGCAAAAAGCCGCTTTTACTTTCGCTGTAATACCCGATGGCAAATTCCCGAAGCGTAGAGGGAAGCACCGTACCCACTCGTTGGGCGTGGGAAGAGAGGACTTTTTGTATTGCCACGCTGCCCGACGCGTCGACAAGCGCTTTGACGTTGAGGATATCTTTGGCATAGCCTTCGCACGTAGCGACAAGACAGTTATCCGAAAGGTATTCGTCCAACAAAAAGAAATCGAGCGCGTCAATGACGTTTTCCTGCGTAGCCTTTTCACCGAGCAAGATAAGGCGGCAAAATACGAGTTTGGGATACCAACCCGTTTTGGCGTTGATTTCTTCAAACGCGTCGGCAACCGTTTTGCCGCGGCTGACGATTTGTACCGTATCGCTCGATTTGCCTTGATCGGAAGCTTTTGGCACGGCGACTTGGGAAGTGACGATAAACGTATCCTCTTCTCTATCAATCCCCACTGCCATGATGATAGCGGTTTTTTGTACGTCTATCAGCCCAAAATCCCCCGACAAAAAGAGAAAAAAGAGCACGGCAACGAGGACAAGAAAATACCGTACGGTGTTTTTTTGGTGAAATCTACGCATGTTCTTTCCCCTCCGTTTTTTCCTTTTTTAGTAGCAATAATAGCAAGGGCAAAACAAGGGTGAATACCCAAAAGACGGGGAAGAGGTAGCGCCCGAAAAAGGCGTAAATTCTATCGTAATATTTATTACAAAATAGCACGAACAAAAACGCGGCGAGGTTGATAAAAAAGGATAAAAGCGTTTTGCTTTGAATACCGCTGCTTTTCGAGGTGTATTCCACGGCGTTTCGAAGGGGCGTAGCAACGTAGAAAAAGAGGACGACGCACAGCATATACACGAAAATCAAATCGATTCTGCCCACGACGGAAAGGACGGGGAAGTATTGCGCGATTTTGGCAAAGGCGTAATGTTTGCGAAGCGCGATAGAGGAATACACGCCGTAGAACACGGCAAGAAAAATAAGGGTGAATACCGCGCCCAAGCAATACCCTGCGGTAATTTTGATACCGTCCCCTTTTTCAAAGCGTAAGTTGGCGATGAGCGGCAGTAATAAAAGCGTATCAACAAAATGTGGCGCGGTGTATGTTACCCCCGATACGGTGCGCGTAAAGGGTTTGTCGAAAAAGGGCAAGAGGTTGGTAATATCCGCTTCCACCAAGGACATGATAATAAGCGCCAAAAAGGGGAAGAGGAATAAGAACAAACTCAAATCCCCAATTCTACCCAGCGCCTTTACTCCTTTCACGCAAAAGAACGCGGAAAAGACGAAAAACGCGGCAAAGGAAAAAAGCGTAGGCGACGTGTCGTAAAAGACGGCGTACACGAATTTTTCCAAATCGAGCAAGGGCAATACGGCGGCGAGCAAAAATACGAGCGCGTATATGCCGTAGACGAGTTTTATCCATTTTCCAAGCCTTTCTTCCAAACGCTGGATAAGTGTTTTATCCGAACGCGAGGCGGCGTAAAGCAGCGCGATAATCACCCCCGTTTGCAAGAGAAATTGCAACAGGGCAGGCAGCAGTAAATCCCCCTCGACAAACCTTGAAAGAAGAGAGGGCAGTTCCAAAAGCTTGTAAATAGGCAATACGAACGCGGCGAAAAAAGCGATTTGTCTTGCGTTAACGGCGTTATCCTTTTTCAAAAGAGTGCTATACATATCCTTACGCTCCTTTGTCCGCGCCAACGCGCAAACGAGTTTTGTTTTTTGATTGCAATATTTTCGGGCGTTTATTAAGCCGTTCTAAGCCGTATTTCACCACCGTATCGCGCAAATCGCGAGAAGAAAGCGGAGAAAACGGGGATAGCAGGGGTGTGTCGAAACAATCGCTCGTCAAAAGATACACAAGCAGTAGCGCGCACAAAAGCACAATCCCAAACGGACCTAAACAGCCGGAAACAATGAGAAAAAGCCAACGCAAAATACTGCCCGTTTCCACAAATTCGGGGACGGTATATAGACAAATGCCCGAAAAGGCAACGATGATAATGGCAGGCGTGGACAAAAACCCTGCACTTACCGCCGTTTCCCCTAAAACGAGCGCGCCTACGACGGATAGCGACATGCCCACGTATTTGGGCATACGGATACTCGCTTCTTTCAGCGTTTCCAATAAAAACAGCACAACGAACATTTCGAGGGCTGGGGATAGAGGGAGTTCTTGCACGCTGCTGGCAATCGTCATCATCAGACCAAGCGGCACAAGTTGCATTTTGAAAATTTGCACGGACACGTAAAAGGCAGGCAGTAAAATTGCCACGAGCAGGGCGATAAAGCGAAGCGCGCGGAAAATCGTTGCCAAAAACGGGGAGATAAAATAATCCTCGCTCGATTGAAAGTCTTCCGTTAAAACGTAGGGCGCGGTGAGGGCAATGGGCGAGCCGTCCACGAGGATTCCCACCCTACCTTCCGCGATTTTTGCGGTGAACACGTCCGGTTTTTCCGTTGTACCAATGCAACGAAAAATAGAACGGGGACGAGGGGCAATCAGCGCCGCAATGTACGAAGAATCGGGGATAACGTCCACGTCGATAGCTTCTATGCGTTTTTTCAGCGTATCCAAAATTTTCTCATTAGACGTGCCTTTTAGATAGCAAAGCGTTACGGCGGTATCCGAACGCCTGCCCACTTTCAGCGTTTCAAAGCGTAAATCGGGCGTTTTCAGGCGTTTTCTAACAAGCGACATATTCGTCTTTATATCCTCGATAAATCCCTCTCTTGGGCCTTTTACGGCGACGTCGGTGGGGGCTTCCATAATCGCGCGGGTGGGCAAAAGCTTTGCCCCTGCGATAAAGCCTATCCCCACGCCGTCGACAAGCAGTAGCGTATTGCCGTCTAACACCTCTTTTACGGCATCGCTTTGCGTTAGTTTGCGTTTAAGTTCGGGAAAGCGCAACGTTTTCTCGATAGCCGCCGCTTTGTCCTCTTCCGTTTGCAATGCCTGTAAAGAGAGCGTGGAAAGAGGGCGCGCCACCAGCGAGCCGAGTAGTTCTTTATTCACGATGCCGTCCGCATAGACAAGGGCGCAATCGACGCCGTCCGCCGTTTGAAAGGCGTAGGTTAAAACGTCCTCGGACGGAAGCAGTTTTTTCAGCGTTTGTAGGTTGGTTTTCAAAGCCGTTTGTAATTTTTTAGTAGTGGTATTCACAATGCAAGTATGCGTTTTTTACAGGCGAACTATCCGCATTTTATTGACTTTTTCCGCGTGAGTTGTTATACTTAAAGAAAAAGGAGTGCGTATGGCGGAAATCGAGTTAAAGACAAGTGAAGTGCTGGAAGATATGCTATTGGACGGGCTGAAAATTGTGCAAGACGTTTCCTTGTACCGTTTCACGTCCGATTCGGTGCTGCTGTCAAAGTTTGCGTCGGTAAAACACGGGGACGTTGTGGCGGATTTTTGCGCAGGAAGCGGGATTGTCGCGTTCCATTTTTACGCGCTTCATCGCCGCGAGAAAAAGGGGCTTGTCTTTACGCTGTTCGAGTTGCAAGAATCGCTTATCCAGCTGTCGAAAAAGACGGCGAAATACAACGATTTTAATAATTTCTCTTTTGAAGAGGGCAAATTGCAGGATATCGACGAGAAATACCGCGAGAAATTCTCGCTGATTTTATGCAATCCCCCCTACGAGAGAGTGGACAGCGGTTTTGATAACGATACGTACGAAAAAGCCATTTGCCGTAAGGAAATTACGCTGAAATTGGACGAGATAGTGCAGGCGGCGGCATTTGCGTTAAAATACGGCGGGCGGATAGCGATGTTGCACCGCGCGGATAGAGTGGCGGAAGTGTGCTACGCGTTAAAAGAAGTGAATATCGAAGTCAAGAAAATGCAATTTGTGGCAGGCAGGGACGGAGCGAAACCGTATCTTGTCATGATAGAAGGGGTAAAGGGCGGAAAACCTTGTTGCGAGGTTTTGCCGACGATTGTCAATAAACGGTAAGGAGAACAAACCATGGTCAGTTTTGTAGCGACGCCGATAGGGAATTTGAAAGACATCACGCTTCGTGCGTTGGAAACGTTGAAAAACGCCGATTGTATCTTTTGCGAAGATACGCGGCATACGATAAAACTTTTGAACGCATACGAGATTAAAAAACCGCTTTTTGCGTGTCATAAATTCAATGAAAGAGAGGCGGCGGAAAAGATTTTGGAAGCGTCAAGGCGCGGTGAAAACGTCGTTATCGTGTCCGATGCAGGCACGCCCGTCGTGTCCGATCCCGGCAATACCGTTTGTAAAATTTTGCGTGAGGCAGGGGAAACGTATACCCTTATCCCCGGTGCGTGCGCGTTCGTTGCGGCGCTTGTTTTGTCCGCGCTCCCTGCGGATAGGTTCGCTTTTATCGGGTTCTTGCCCGACAAAAAGAGTGAGAAAAAGGCGCTGTTGGAAAAGTATAAAGATTGCGAGTGTACGCTTGTGTTTCATAGTGCGCCGCAAGACGTGGATAAGGATATTGCGGCGATGTACGAAACGTTTGGGGATAGAAACGCCGCGGCGGTAAGAGAAATCACCAAAATCCACGAAGAGGCGGTCAATTTCACGCTTTTGGGCGGTTTGGACGGGGAAAAGCGTGGGGAATACGTATTGCTTGTCGAGGGCGCAAAGGAGGGGGAATCCCCCTTGAACGCGCTTTCCGAAAAAGAGCATATCCGTCATTACATGGCGGCAGGGTTGGATAAAAAAGAGGCGCTTAAACGCGCGGCAAAAGATAGAGGCGTTTCCAAATCCGAACTGTATCCCTTTTCCGTGGATTTGTGATTGGAATAAATTATATACGGCTACAAATACTATATAAGTAGGAGAAACGTTATGGAATACTATATTATATTTTTAGGCTTGTTATTGCTTTGCGCGATATTTTCAGGCTGGGCGAGTGCGCGTGTGCATAGCACGTACAAAGCCTTCCAAGGCATGGGTACGCGCTCGCGCATGACGGGGTACGATACGGCGCGTAGATTGCTCCGTAATAACGGTGTGCGCGATATTTCGATTGGCAGAGTAAGAGGGTTGCTTTCCGATCATTATCACCCCAAAAAGAAAATTGTGAACTTATCCGAAAGTACGTACGGCAACGATTCGATTGCAGCGGTAGCCGTAGCGGCGCACGAGATTGGACACGTGATGCAAAAGAAAAAGAAATACCTTCCCTACGTATTGCGTACTGCGCTTGTACCCGTTGTCAATTTCGGCACGTACCTTGCGTTGCCCCTTGTATTGGTGGGCTTGATTCTCGATTTTTTCGTGACGAAAACGCAAAATACCGATATCGGGTTTTGGCTTGCCATGGCAGGCGTTATCTTGTACGGCGGTTCGACGGTGTTCATGCTTGTAACCTTGCCCGTGGAACTCAACGCCAGCCGTAGAGCCAAGAAAATGCTGATTGCCGAGGGAATTTTGACGGAAGAGGAGCTTCCGTATGCAGAGAAAATGTTATCGGCGGCGGCAATGACGTACGTGGCGAAGTCGGAGGCCAAGCGGT
>JAZRRB010000104.1:0-1511 GCA_045650385.1 Candidatus Scatosoma sp.
CGAGTCCCTTTGGTTGCACCAGCAAGCAGCACACTATTTGGGGTGCTGTTTTGCTGTTTTGGTTGCACCAACAAAAAACACCCTGCATAGGGTGTTTTCGTTATATTAAATTATTCAATGCGACCTAATAAATAATCTACCGAACAATCAAAAGCTTCGGCGAGCCGTATAAGATTGTCGATATACGGAGAGGTGATCCCTTTTAACCATTTGTTAAAGTTATCATAAGAAAAACCCGTTAAATCGTGCAGTTTGTATTGCGATAAAGAATGTTTTTTCATCAATGCACGGAATTGTTCGCGAAACGGCGGTACGGGAAAATACGTAACGTTGGTAGGGGGAAATTCCACCAAGCCGATTAAAAAATCAGCGGAACAGTTAAATGCTTCGATCAACTTTACAAAGTTTTCAAAAGACGGTAAAATATCGCCTTTTAAATATCGGGTAATCGTGTTTCTATTCACGCCTATTTTTTCACCGAGTTTTACGGGCGTTAAATCATAGTCGGACATCAATTCTTTGAGCCGTTCAGGCAGTTTCGACAAATTATTCATAAAATAGACCTCAAAAACAGCGGATGAAAATTCATCCGCTGTTTTTATACCGTTTTTTCGGTTATTCTTTCTTTTCCGTTTCCGTCGTTTCTTCTACGGCGTTCGTAGCTTCCGCCGCTTCTTCCGCAACCGTTACGGGCGCGTCTACCGCTTCCGCCGTTTGTGCAAGGTTCATTTCGGCATGGCGAGCGCGAAGTTCGCTTGACATTTGTTCGAGTTTCTTCTTGTCGATATTATAAATAAATGCAAGCGAAACAAACATCAATATTGCGCTGAAAAGATACAATCCTGCAACGAGCCAGCACATATTCGCTGCCGTAGGCGCCGTTTGCTGTGCAACGCCTGCTTCGGAATTGTAACCGAGCAAACCCATTAAAAGGAGTACGAGCGAAGGGCCAACGCCTTGCGCCAACTTTCTGAAAAACGAGTGGAGCGAATATACCGTACCTTCTTCTCTTGCGCCCGTTTTCCATTCGTTGTAATCAATCGAGTCTGCCATAAGCGCCCACGAAACGCAGGTGTAGACAGCCATACCGATACCGAAAATGGAAAGCGCTAAGATATAGAATACCAACGCCACGATTCTATTTTCAATCGCAGGGAAGATAAACATCAACAAGCCGCCGACAATGGATACGATTGCGCCGACGCTGGACGCTTCTTTTTTACCGAATTTATTTACGATTTTCTTCACGAAAGGCATAAGCGCCATCGTCGGAATAAACCCGATTGCCGACGCGATACCCGAAAGTTCCGCCATACCGAAATGGATAGCGAACATGATGGAGGTAGCCGTCGTCGCCGAGTTCATACCAAGGAACATAGCCATTGCTGCAAGCGTTGCGCCTACGGCAGGACGGTTTTTCATGAAGTTTTTAAAGGCGTTGAATACGTTGAATTTTTGCGTATCGTTTACTTGTATGCTTTGTTCATCTACGCGAACGGTAATCGTTTTAA
>JAZRRB010000105.1:0-2787 GCA_045650385.1 Candidatus Scatosoma sp.
CCGACTTCTTTTACAGGGAAAGTCAAATCGGGGTTGCTCCGTTGCAACTCCTCAGGCGAACGGCAAAGCCGTTTTGCCACGTCCCAAAGCGTTTCTCCGCATACGGGCACGAAAACGGACACCGCCGCGTCACTTTCCATAAGCGTTTCCCCATCTTCCGTTTCCCGAATATATTCCCAAGCGCGCTTTTCGTATCCTTTCACGCAAACCTTTATCGTTGCTTCCGCTTCCGTTTCTCCACTGTTTTTCCGCCGTACGTTCAAGCCGCATACAATACAATCCGCCTCGAACGTTTCCCCATCGATATCCACGGGGAATACGAACGGCAAGGACAGCGAACAAGCTTTTCTCGCCCCGTCCGCGCCTTTCAAAAGCACTTCGGCAAGCACCGCGCCCTCCGCTTCCACGCCGTTTTCCGTCTTTTTGCAAACAATTTCCGCACGTGGCAATACCGCCGCTTCCAACGCGTATTCCCCCTCGGGCAACGCGGATAACGCCGCTACGCCCCCGATACGTTCGGTGCATTTTACGCTGTTCATCAAATACCTGCCCTCGCCTTTTTCTTTGATGAAACGCATTTTTACAAGCGTTGAAAAGGCGTCTTGGGCAACGAATACACTATCCGTTTGCGAGAGGAAACAATCGGCGGAAAGCACGTAGGAAAAGATGATTTTGCTCTTCCCCTTTTCCTCGTCCACGCTGGCGGTAAGCTTTGCCGATTTTATGCATACCCTCGCGCTTGCCCGAACATCGCCAAACGCCTCTTCGCAAGGAATTTCCAGCGCAAACGGCAATAACCGCTCGTACGAACAAATACTTTCATCACTTTTGAGTACGCAAACGTTTAGGGAAAGTTCCCCTTCGATATTCAGTTGCCCTGCGCTAACCCCTACGCGGCTCACGACAGCCGTTTCGCTGTGCAAAAGGATATCGCCTACGTAGTCCGTTTCAAACTCGTCTTCCGCTTCCGCCTCGCCCGATACGCAAACCGTCTTGCAAACGCGCATTTCTTCCTGCTTTACGACAATGTTTTCCCCACCTGCCAAATATTCGATTTGTTTGCTTCCGTACACGTTGATTTCCGCGCCCACGACAACGTTGACGTACAACCCCGAACCCTCACGCCGATGCGTCACGTTATCAATGGAAAACGCCGCTTTGGCAAAACAGGCAGGCGTAACGGCGTTTCCCTCCGCTTTATGGAAGAATTCCGCGCCCCTTTCCACGCGACAAATTTTCTTATCTACGTCCTCGTATACCACGCAAAGCAGCAATTTACCCCCGTAACGTACCTCGCCGTCCGCGCAAATGCACTCGGTTGGCACAGCGCTTGCCTGCACGGCTAATATACTGCCTATTTCACTCCCCGGGAGCCTACACTCCACCATTGATTGACTATGCAATCCCCCGATTTCCCCCGTATAACGGTACGTTTCAAATTGCGGTTTTGTTTCCATACTTTCACTCCCTTTTGATTTTAGTCGCCTATCTATCGTATGCCAGATACACCGCACGTAGAACAACCGAAAATACATTTCCCAAGAAAAAATTGGAAGAATTTGGAGAAAACGGCATAAAAAATAAGAAAAACGAGCATACTTACCTTATGATTAAACCGACCAAAAAAATATCCGACGTCAAACAAATGGTAAAAGATTGCGAACGTGCGCACGTAGCCGTACGCGTGAATTTGGGCAGAAATAAAAGCGTTAGCTATCATGGTATCCTTTCAGGCGTGTATCCCGCGCTATTTACAGTAACGCCCGATGATGAGGATTTTTTAGGCAAAACCGCCTATTCCTATTCCGACGTGCTGTGCGGTAACGTCAAAATTAAACGTTTGTAGGAAATATCTTCCCTTTTATAGTATATAAATTTAGCAATATGATAGTTTTGTGAAAAAGTTTGTGTTTTTTATGAAAAAAATCAAGTCTATTTTGACTTAAAGATATTTTCACGTATGCGCGTTGTTATAATATAGTTACTATAAAAATTTTTGGGAGGTTTATCCAAATGAAAAAATTCAAAACTCTTTTACTTACCTCTTTGACGGCTGTACTCCTTTGCTTCTGCTTCTTGTTCGCAGGCTGCGGTAGCGTTGCTGGTACGTACAAATTCAAGAGCATGGAAGTTATGGGCGTTGAGTACAAAGTTGGCGACAGCATGATGGGCATCGGCGAACTTAAGGAAGACTATATGGTTGTTGAATTGAAAGAAGACAACACGGCTACCTTTGATGGCGAAGAATGCACTTGGGAAGAAAAAGATGGCAAAATCGTTTTGTCCGTTGGCGAAGGCGAAGATTCTTACGAAATCGCATCTTTTGAAAAGAAAGGCAGCAAATTAATCATGGAAAAAGGCGACAACAAGCTTATTTTGAAGAAATAATCAACAATAACTGACAAACAAAAAATACTGCGTTGCAAAACGCAGTATTTTTTTACGCTTTTATAAAAAAATAAAACCAAGAGCAACTCCCCTCGGTTTTAATCTATCAATCCCAATAAATAATCACTGCTTTCCTCGAAAAATTTCGCAAGCGTCACAATCGCCGATGCCGTTGGCTCCGTCTTGCCAAGTTCCCACTTCGCTATCGCCGATTGGCTTATCCCTGTGGCGTTCGCCAAATCCATTTGGCTCATATTTCTTTGCAAACGCAATTCTTTCACAATTTCCCCAAAATTCATATTTATATTATACACAAGGCAAGTCTAAAAATACTTGAAAAGTCTTTTTTGACTTATGTATAAGTGTTTTGCGAAATAAATATCCCCGCGTGAAAACGCG
>JAZRRB010000106.1:0-5177 GCA_045650385.1 Candidatus Scatosoma sp.
GTTACCACAGCATCATTGGTCGACGTATATGTAAACTTGCCCCCCACCAATTCTTTTGAACCAAGATATGCACTGGGAGAAAGCGTTACCGTATCGCCTGCTTTAATATTCAGGCTATCTTCCGCCAAGAGAATTTCAACATCTTCTTGGGGTTCGACTATTTCAACGGAACAACTAGCCTTAACCTCGCCAATGGATGCAGTAATCGTTACAGAGCCAAGACTTACAGGGGTAACTACACCATCTTGCGATACCGTCGCGATTTGTTCATCGCTCGTTTCCCATACAATTTCAGATACATCCGCACCTTCTACCGTTGCAACAAGCGTCAATTCGCTAAATACGTCAATTTCCGCTTCTTTGTCAAGGGTAATTGTTACCTTTTCATCGCCACCTTCGGTATTGTCACCGCCTTCGGTATCGCCACCGCCTTCGGTATTGTCACCGCCTTCGGTGTTGCCACCGCCTTCGGTGTTACCACCGCCTTCGGTATTGCCACCGCCTTCGGTGTTAACATTTGCAACCACTTCGAGTTCACAAATGGCATAATATTTACCAATAGATGCAGTAATGCTTGCATACCCTTTGCCTTCTTCTTCGTCGATACCTACAGCGGTTACAACGCCGTCTTGCGAAACCTTTGCAATTTCTTCATTGCTTGATTCCCATTCAATTTCAGATTCATCCGCGCCTTCTACCGTCGCAACGAGCGTAAGCGTTTCAGAAACCTTAAGCGTTGCCTCTTCTTTATCAAGAGTAATCTCCACCGCTTCCCCGCTGGGTTGTTCTGTCGAGGGTTCGTCCGTGGGCGGAGCCTCGGGTTCATCCTCACCGCAAGCAGAGGCGAACATAACGCTCATCGACAAAGCAAGTAACATTAATAAAAATTTGTTCTTCTTCATACTTTTTTTCTCCAAGCAAAGTATTTTTTTATTTCTTATGCCTTTCTTTCAGCGAAAAGCATTAAAAATCAAGTTCACGTTCCGCTGTATATGAATATATACGCATTAATATTATACAATATTTTTGCTTTTTTGAAAATACGTGGCGGTAATATTGATAAAATTTAACAAAGCAATCAAAAACAATCATTTTTTGCGGTAAAATCTATTACATTGCATAGTTTTTGGGTATAATATAATTAAAAAACACCAATTTAGATGTTTTTCAATCAAGAACGATTCACGAAGTTATAAACCATCCACAAAAAAACGCCTATATTTGCTGTTTTGCAAGTATAGGCATTTCCATTTAATTTTAAGGCTAAGTTTTAATTCTTTAATTTCATATATTCTGAAAAATAACGACAACCAAGTTCGCGCAATGATTGACGGCAGAAATGAATATCGTCGCCGTTTGCGTATTTTTGATTGTTGGACAACAAATCCGACGTTTCTACAAATCCAGCATTTCCAACCTCTTTTATAACGTTGCAAATTACTTCGATAATCGGCTCGCAATCGGTAAGGTTTTTGCTCTTCCACTCATTACAAAAATCCCCTGCGATAAAGGGCATATCGCCATAACGCGCGCGCACCTCGTCTATCATAAGCTTTAATTGGTCGTGATAAACGCTCGGTTCGTTTTTCTCAAAGGCATCGTGTTCGCCTTGATGCCACAAGAACGCCACGATTTTATTTTCAGGATTTAAGGAAAGCGCATAATCGATCATTTCCAACATTTTTACGTACAAAATGTCTTCAATGCCCCAAAAACCTTTTTTGAAACCCGTACCGCCTACCGCGGCGCGAACAATCAATAATTTTCTGCCCTCTTTTAACAAGCCTGCTTTTTCATACGATTCAGCGAAGGTCAACGAGAAATCACCCCAAATTTCGCCATTTTTTTCTCTTTCGTTTGCTTCGGTGATTGTCAACGGTTTATCTGCATACGTGATTACAATTTCCCCATCTTTGAGTTCCACGGTCTTTTCCGATTCTAAATAAAAGCAATTGGGTGAAGGCGTCCATAACGTATCGACAGGTCCTCTTCCCGTTCCTTCGGCATTAGATTGACCGCCCTGAATTATAATATCAAACTTTTCTTTCAAAAAATCCATAATTCACCTATTAAATTCTTTTAATTTCTCTAAAAACGTGAAATTTTTTTCGTTATACCGTTACACTAAAAATCTTGCCATTATAGGGTATTTTTGCTGTCGCGTGCATTTTTATGCCGTTTTCCTGCAATACAACGCCCGATTCGTCCACCTTTTCAAAACCGATAACCGATCTTAAAATCCACTCGCACATAAGCGAAGCAAAGGCATGGCAACAGCTACCCACAGCCGTTCTGTATTCCCAAAACGTCTTGGTTTCTATTGCTTGAGGCATAAAGAATTTCTTTAAGTCGCGGATAACCATTTCGCTCTCACGAATACGGCTTAAATAATCCAAACGAAGGTATAAGCCGATAAACGCCGAGGCAGGCGACATTTCAGGATATTTTTCCTTCAAATCTACACTATGATAAATTTCGTTATATACAGCATTAAACAGGTCGGGATATCTTTCTTTATCGGCATAACCGCACCAGAAGGCGTAATATTGACAAACCTCCGTCCACTCGGTATTTCTTACAAGTTTACCGTTTTCATCTCTCGTTGCGTTATCCACGAAGAATTTTCCATTATAGCTTTGCTTAACAATTTCTTCGTCCATTTTTTCCGCAAGCGTTTTATATCTCGTTTCTCCGTACATTTTATACATTGCTTTTAATACGCCCGCAAACAACATATTCGTGGGATAGTTTACGCCGTTAATCAAATCATTTGCACGGCTCCACTCAACAAACACCCAACCAGGAACATCTTCCAATAAGCCGTCGCTGTTCATAAAAGCAAGCTCGTATTCGACAAAATCAACCATTTTTTGCTTCAATTCGTCTACAAGCTTTCTATCGCCCGTTCTTTCCAAATATTCGCCCAATTCCAAGATAAACCACATACACCAGTTGGGGATATATCTATCAAACACATGGTCGGAAGGATAACACATAGGAAAGACTTCTTTAGGAATATTCGGGCAGTATTTCGAACGGTAATCACGGAACGCTTCAATCGTGTTTTTCTCCACGAAACTATTACCCGTAAGCAACTTTTCAGCTCTGCCAGAGAAATACGTATCACAAAGCCAGCCAGCGCGCTCTCTCGATGCACAATCGGTAAGAACATCTACGGAGTTGGGCTTAAACGTATTGATTGCTGAATTAAAAATTAAATTCAATTCCTCGTCTTCGCAAGAAAATTCCAGCTTAACGTCTTGGTTTTCATAGGTTATAAAATGCACGTTACTAATCTTTGCACTACCTTCGATAACAAAGAATCTAATACATTGCATTTGGTCGGGTTCAAACGCCGTCAACGAATACTTGCCCTTTGTTAATTTATAATTCATAAGGGAAAGGGAGTGCAAACGATACACGTCAATATTGCACGCACCCGCCTTAAAGGTTGCAGAACGGTCTACCCACATATTATTCTCGGTATCAGGATTACTTCTAAATTTTTCCTCGTAAGAATATCTCAACGGGGAAATTTTTTCGTCGTAATTTATCATTATATTTGCGTCTTCATATACTTCCACGTCAAAGGCAAGGAATCCTACCACGTTTCTTGGAAGTCTATATGCTTTATACGTCTTGGAAAGCACGTCGCCAACTTGATTCGTCTTTTCAAAGCCGTATTTATCGTTTTCAAGCGTAATGCGGTATTCCTGTTCTTCGCGAGGATAGAATTTTGAACCGCGACGGTTCAAATAATCGTCGTTATATTCTTCAAAATCTTCCTTTTCGAAGATGTTACCGTTTTCAAATTCTTCTGCAACAATTTCTTCAAAACGGGGATACGGCACGCAACTTTCCGACAATTCACACACCGTTTCTTCGTTGGTTTCCACGCTTATGAGCGTAGGCGTTTTATCAATTTTATACGCTTCTACAAAACCCCTTTGATAAGAGAAGCGTTGCACTTTTTGCAATTTGCTTGCGTTTTTATACGCCTTAAAATCAAAAGAATCGGCAATCACCTTACCGTTTTGCAAAATTTCCACAGCAAAAAACGGGGTTTGATTGACGATATAAAAATTCTCAACACGGTAGCTAACACACTCTACGTCAATCGCAATTTCTTTACCTGCATACGCCGATAAATCATACGTGTTTATCGCCGCGTGTCCGTGCGCCTTTCTACGCGGACCGTAACTATACAAATTTCCGTCAATCTTCAAACGGAACGGAACGTTACTCGCTAAACGCAACACGGTATCAGGTGTTGCTTGGAATTCATAAGAAAACGTTAATGCCACGTTCATTTCATCACGCAAATCTTTTGCCCAAACTTGTTTCATATTTACCTCTTATTATTTTTTGTGGTTTATAAATGTGCTATTAAGCAACCAATGTCCCAAGAATTTTTCACCCCTATCCACTAACTCTTCATCAGGATAGTTACGCCCAATATAAGGCATGTCCTTTCTTTTCTTTCTTCGATAATACGTTGCACGTAAAAAGCTATATCGACGTCATACATTACGGCAATACCTTTTCATTCTACCTTGTTAAAAAACGGAAAACGCCCGTTTATTTTTCAAAAACACTTAGTTTAAGATATCGCCAACGCCGTTCAATACATACTTAGGACAATACGGGAATTTCGATAAATCTTCCCTCTTTGTAACACCGCTTAATACCAATACGGTATCGATATTCGATTCGATACCGGCAATAATATCCGTGTCCATTCTATCCCCGATAAACGCGACGTCAGCGCTATGACAATCGAGCATTTTTAACCCGTGACGAAGCATCAACGGATTGGGTTTACCTACAAAATACGCCTTTTGCTCCGTTGCAATTTCAATCGGTGCAATCAACGAACCCGTCGCTGGCATAATACCCTTTTCCGTCACGCCGATTGTGTCGGGGTTAGCCCCAATAAGCTTCGCACCGTTTCTCACAAGCTCAATCGCCTTTTCTAACTTTTCAAAATTATACGTACGCGTTTCCCCGAGTACTACGTAATCGGGGTTAACGTCGTTCATATAAATTTTCTTATCGTACATCGCTTTGGTAAGCGCGGCTTCGCCGATAACGTATGCGGTACAGCCCGGCTTTTGCGAATTCAAAAACTCTGCCGTTGCCATTGCACTTGTGTAGAAGTGCGGGGCGGAAACTTTCAA
>JAZRRB010000107.1:0-2341 GCA_045650385.1 Candidatus Scatosoma sp.
AATTTTTTAATCTTTTTCATCAATTTTCCTCCATTCTTTATCATATAAAGAATGTTACCTCATTCACGAATAATACGATTGAATTTTAATTTTTTTTGCTGAAATAGTCAATTTTTCTTAAAAAAGACAAAAGCACGCTGAATAACGTATAAACCGTTACTCAACGTGCCTTTTACTTTATTTGAAGAACTCGCCTAAAAACGGCTCAATTTTCTAAAATAAAAATATCACTTTTGATATATTATATCAAAAATATATAGCGTTGTCAAGTAGAATAATATTCTATCAACTGTAAGAAGTATCAATCACGAAATTTCTCTTATAAATTATTCAACAACTAATCTATAAAATAAAAAACTGCCCTATGGGACAGTTTTATTGTGCGACTCAACTTAATAATTTCAGCAAAAAGTACACTTACCTATTTAGTTTTATTTTCTTTCTTTTCTCTCTCTTTTATAATCCTGCAACCATCATAGCATTTCCAACCCTCTTCTTTAGGTCGGCGACATTCAGGTAAATATCGGCATCGCCAACATCCTTTGGGTAAGCCTTCATATTTGTAAGAAAGTTCAGCGTTAATGAGCATGCACCCGTTATAACATTTCCAACCTTCCTCTTTTGGTCTACGACAAAGCCCTAAAACCTCGCAGTTCCAACAACCGCGCGGCAACCCTTTATATTTTTTTCTATCCCCATATTCAAAGAGCCATCGTATAAACCAATCTCTTATATACATCCTTACTTCGATTTCCTCCAAGTTGCAAACAGATAAATACCTGCCCCCAACAAAACAGCTCCGCCCAAGCCAAATCCTAAATATAAAATCCAAGTTTTATCTTTTTTCGGATTGTTGTTATCCAGAGCATAATCGGGCTTTTCGTCAGCACTCATTATATAGTATCCGTCTTCGATTTGCTTATTTGACGTATACGAGAAATTATCAAGCCCTATATTTTGTTCCACTAAATACGGAATTTCTTCAGGCGGTATTACCGTCAAGGAATACGCGCAGGTTTGTGGATATGCCGATACGGTTCTTATCGTGTAAATATATGGTTTATACAAACCGTTTACCATCGGCTTTATCTTTGTTCCAACGTCAATCGAAACCGTACCAACAGGCAAAGTAATTTTTAATAGAGCGAATACGTAATCCGAATAATGATAAATCACGTCATACATTTCCTTAACTTGCCCGTCTAATTGCCGATTGAAATTGCTATAAAACATTTCTCTATATTCTTCTCCTATTTCGGCAATAAGCTCATTCACGTAGAAATCAAGAAAATCTTTATACGTTACGTCCGTAATTTCATAACCAACGTTCGCCGTAAAGTTTTGTAATTCCCCTTCGGTAACGAACAATTTATAGGGATATTCTTCGTTCGTGTTCGTATTATATTTGATAGAATAACCGTCAGCACCGTAGCTGCTCCAGTTTAACCCGTTATGCAACACGGTTTGTGTTTCCGTCTTGGCAAAAGAATACTCTAACGGTACTTCAGAAGTTTCAAAAGTATAAAGTTTACCCGTCCCATCCAAAACCGATGGCTTAACACTGGAAATTGCTTCTAAAATCGTATCTTTATTACCGCCTAACCCCGCGTAATAATACGGCATATCGCCGAAGATACGTTCGGGCGTAACGATAGAACCGTTTACCTTTACGCTTATCTCATTCAATTCTTTTAATACACCTGCATAGGGCAAGTAAAAGACAGCGCCATCTTGCGTTACGTTTAATTGATATTCCGACGTCGCCGTAATAATCCCTGGTTCAAAACCAACTCCGCCTGCACCGTTATATCCACTCATATCGATTACGGTACTTTGGGATACAATGCTTGCGCCGGCATCTACATATCCATTATAATAAGGCATAATGAAATCGTCCTGCCCAGCACTGGCGATTTGTGTAGGGATAGAACTGACAGAACCAGCCAAAAACACCCCGGCTATAACACTTATTATCAGCTTCTTAATTTTCATTTTCTTCCTCGTAAACGTTAATAATCGTTAACTCTTTCCCACCGCGTTTTCTCTGATTTGCATAATCAAAAGCAAGTTGCGTACCGCTTTTAGGTTGATAATCGCCAATAGCGCGTTTGGAATACTTGCGTCTTGGCGGTTGATAAAACGGATCGTAATAAAACATACAATAATCGCTGTCATTTATCATCGCTTGGTTACGCTCTACGTACTGCGCTTTTCCCGCAGTGTATTTCGTTTTATGCTCCACTTCTGCCTCCACTCCAAGCAGCGTCACCGGGCGCTTTTCAAAGTAGGAATATATCTCTTCCCATTTTGCTCGCTCGTTCTCTAAAATACAAGACTCACT
>JAZRRB010000108.1:0-1561 GCA_045650385.1 Candidatus Scatosoma sp.
ATTGATGGGATAGCTGTCCATAGAAAGCCATTTTTCGCCCTGTACCTGAGAAAGTACCGTTTTACAATATTGCTCAACATACGCCTTGTATGCGCCTTTATCGAGCGTCTTCAAACTCGAATCCCACCAGTTCGATGAGCCAGAGTTGAAGCTACTTGCATACGAAGGCAATAAGTTTACCATAAAGGTTGCGCCCGTACCTGCGTAAACGCTTTCAAAGTTCTTTGCAAAATCAGCAAGCGTATCAAAGCTACCGGACTGAGGTTCGTCCCAAACAAGGTAACCTATGAAACCTTCACAGTCGGAGAAGTCGGGGAATTGACTCGTCGAATAATTGATAACATTATTATTTGCGTTATTCGAACCGAATGCAATCGTGTACAAGCCCTGCGACCAGAAGAATTTAATGATTTGACGAGTCTTTTCGATATTTACCTGGTCTACCAAATCCAAGTGATACATACCGTCAAGATATACCGCCGTCATGCCAGCGTCTTTAATCTTTTTCGCAATGGCTTTGTTCGTATCATTGTTGTATGCGTTGCTAGGGTCAAGTTCAGGATAATACCAAGCAATCAAATGCAAGAAGTTATTGTTGCCATACGCAGCATAGTTCATCAAATTGATTTGATTATTCGCCGCATACGCTTTAACAACCGCTTTCTTTGTGTCGCTTACTTTGTTGTATTCTTCTGTATCTGCTTGGAATTTGTGCGCTACGCTTCGAATGGAACGTACGTTATCTTCCATGTCAAAAGGCGTATATACGATAACGTCTTCACCGTTGATGGTAAGTTCCATATAACCGCGGCCTGCAAACAAACGCGCATAGTTGCCTTCATACAATTTTTGCATTGCACCGCGATAAACAACGTAATCGCCTACCGTTTCATTATAAGTGGAAACAATCTTAAGAAGCGTCGAACCTACTTCAAAATCAGTAAGGTTCGGAGCCTGACCTCTCGCCAAATAGTCGAAAGGCATAATCAACGTACCGTAGGAGTTAACGGTGATACCATACGCTTCCAACGCTGCCAAATCCGCCGCCTTAATGAAAGTCGTGAAACGGATACCCGATTCATCGCTCGTGTTCGCAAGACGGATTGACGCGCCTTCATCCAAGGTGAAATCAAGGGTAATTGCCGTTAAGGAAAGGCTTTCTTTCAAAACAAGCGTTGCGCCAGCTTTATAAATCGTACCATCCGTTGCTCTCCAACCGATAAACGTGTCATACGTTTTACTCTGAGGCAACGTATATGCAACGTTTCTAGGTACATATTCAACATTCGTACCATACGCAGTCGTATAGGTAATTGTCGTACGGTCGGGGTCGTAGAGCGTAGTCGCACCCATATCCCCGTAAAAACTCACTTTTGTGGTAGCATATTCGCCAAACGTCTTACCTTGCGCATCACCGTCGACATTAACATCCGTCTTTGCTACCAAATCGGAAATATACAGCTTGTCATCTACCTTTGCGTAAATCCACATACTATTGCCGTCTGCCGTATCTATTACGCCAAGTTCGATTACGTAATAGGTATTGCTGTTCAAAGGAACC
>JAZRRB010000109.1:0-3126 GCA_045650385.1 Candidatus Scatosoma sp.
GAGGCCAAGCGGTCTTAGGAAGACAAGACCTGATAACAACTCCTTGGCCCACAGAACGACATGCCTACGATCCGACTTCCACCGACGACATGCCCGACACAGGAAAGATATTCAGTTTCACCGCAAACAGCCAAATAAAGAGTATCGCCACAATAAAGGCGGGCAGGCTATACCCCACAATGGTACCGATTTGCACCGCCGTATCCCGTTTACTGCCCCTCTTTCGTGCGCAAAACACCCCAAGCGGTATCGTGATTGCAAACGCGAAAAGCGTAGCAAACACGTTGAGCAGCAAGGTATTGAGAAGCGGCTCTTTAATCACTTCCACCACCGGTTTTCCATAGGCAATCGAATTGCCGAGGTTGCCTTGTAATAATCCGTTATACGAACCGTCGTAATACGCCGCCGCCCCTATCCACCGCAAATACCTTATCAATAAATTGCCGTCCAAACCAAATCGGCGTTGCCAATACAAATACCTCTCGGCATAGATAAGATTTTTATTGGCGGCGATTTCCTGCATCGCCATATCCGCCGCCTTATCCACAGGCAAAAGATTGTAGATAAGAAAAATAACGAACGAGAGCAATAGCAATACGCCAAGCATATATAAAATTCTTTTAAGGATATATTTTGCCATTTATAACCCGTAATTGGATAAAAAATCCTTCTCATCTAACAAAAAATTACTGCTGTAATTGGAGTATCTATCAGGGTCAATCGTCCAATAGAACGACTGGTCGTAAACGGCGCTTGTAAAACCCGTAGCGAAATTCACCGCGCCAAAACGAGCCTTGGTAAACCCATAGGCAGGCATTTGATAGTATTCTCCGTACAAAGCCGAGTTCATATCCCCCGTAGAATAGGTGATATACGCGCCAATCTTCGCCCCTGCGTTGGGATTGTTTTGCCAAGCGGTAATCAGTTGGTCTGTAACGGGGTTGGGTTGCGTGCCCATCCAATTGATAACAAGCGGCATATAATATTCCCCGTTCACCTTCACCGTGCGGTATTTATTATCCGTCGAGGCGAACGCCAAATTATTATACGAAAGTTCGTACCCCGACAGCTTTTTATAGCGCACTCCCTTTCCCTCTTCGTACGGCTCGCCCTTTTCGTTGTACGTCCAGCCACCCTCGATAAGCGTGCGTTTCGCATTTTCCACGCTGTAATCGTATTTATTTAAGCGCAATTTATCCTTCACGGCGATATACGCGTCCAAACCCGCATGATAGGGTGCGTCCACCACACTGCCGTAACCGCCCGTGAACGTCTGCGCGAACTCGTTTCTGTCAATCGTATACGTCACGGCGCGCCGCACCTCGGCAAATTGCGTAGGCGAAAAATCGCAACGGAAAGCAAGTTTTCCGTAACCCGCCCTATCGTAATGCGTTTCCTTGAATTTAACGTTATCGACAACGGCGAGCGCCGCACGCGTTTCCTCTCCCCCCGTCACCGAGGCAAGCACGTCCACACGCCCTTGCTTTAATTGGTCAAGCTGCGTTTCGGGGACAATCCTCACGTAAGATATCCGCTCTATCGTCGCCTTTCCGCGAATATCCCCTTTATACGTCGCATTGCGTTTCAACGTCGCCGTTTTCGCACTCGCGTCGTAATTTTCCACAAAGTACGGTCCCGAATAGGGAAACTTTGCCGCGCTCACCTCGTTCATATTGGATACGAGCGTATCGGCAAGCGAATACACCGTAATGCCGTTTTTATTCGTCTTATCGTAGAACCCCTTTTCGATATACGCGCCCTGCCCGTCGTCTTTTATCTTATAATTTCCAAGATACAAGGCAAGCGGCGCAGGGGTAAAAGCCCCGTAACGTAACGCGTAATAATAATCGGCGTACTCTTTTTTTACCGTCACCGAAAAGGTGTATTCGTCCAACAATCGAACGCCCGAAAAAGGCACGCTTTCTCCCTCGCCCGTGTACTTGTTAAAATCCTCATACCCTACGAACGTCAAACCGGCCGCATCGCCGCCGCCAGCCGCTTTCATGACGGGCGTACTTCCCACAAGCAACGCCGCCAAATAGTTTTCCGCCTTAATCTTCGAACCGTCTGAAAAGGTCAAATCATCGGCAATTTGCATGGTATACGTCTTTGTGCCGTCCTCGTTCTCCGTTTCGTTATGCAAGCGCAATATCCCCGTACCTGCCCACGTGAAAACGCCTTTTTTATCGGTTACAACGGTGGAATAACCGCTGGTAAGCGTTTGAATTGCAAGGTCGGCAGCCCCAGGCGAGGATTTGCCAAAAGAGGCGTTTCGAAACGCGCCTGAAAGTTCGGTATTGCTCCCCAAAACAACGGAATTATCGCTTGTCAATACTTTTGCCCCAACGATAGCGTCCGTCACCGCCCAATAGGGATTGGTTTCCAGCTTGTCGATTTTGGCATTATATACGTCGTAGTATTGGTTGGAATATAAAGGCACTTCGGGGACAAGCAAATTCCAACGCTGAATAAACAGCCGCCACCACTCGTTATACACGTCCGTAGCCGTTGCATACCCCGATACGGGGCGCGTATTGTATACCATTGCCATGGATAAAAAGTCCATACCAAGCTCGTATTCCACACCCTCATACGTAACGTACGCCCTGCCGTTTCGCTCTTCTACCATATCCATCGTCACGTTTTTCCCGATTGTGCTGTAAACGGAGCGGTAATCCTCGCGCAACACCACGTCGTCTAAAAAATCCTCGTTACCCTTGCCGCAACCGCCGCAAGCGGAAAATAAGCACGCCGCGCCCAGCGTAGCGATGCTCATCGAATAAAAATATTTTTTCCATACGCTTCTTTTCATATCCGTTATTTTGCGCAAAGCGCCGCTTTTTTATCCCGAAAATACTTGACGAAAATCCTTTTTTCGTGTTATACTGTTACATAGATTATTTCACGCGCGAGCGCGAGAGGAGAAAACGTATGAAAAAGCAAACACCACGCATTGAAACGACTTGCGTACAAGGCGGTTACACCCCCGGCAACGGCGAACCTCGCCAAGTGCCTATTATCCAAAGCACCACGTTCAAATATAACACGAGCGAGGATATGGGAAAATTGTTTGATTTAGAGGCGAGCGGCTATTTTTATTCCCGTTTGCAAAACCCCACCTGCGAT
>JAZRRB010000110.1:0-10493 GCA_045650385.1 Candidatus Scatosoma sp.
CGAACGCGCGGTACGCGAGGTATACACAATCGTGCTTGCCAAAGGCGCGCTTGCGGAAAAACGCGAAGTGCGTGACGTGTTGTGGCCGGCAGGGGCAAGAGTAACGGAAATTCACCGTGGAGAAGAGGTGATTTTGCCCGACGGCGAAACGGTACTGCACGCAGGCGATACGCTGATTGTCGTTTGTCGTACGGACGCACCTGATAAAGTGAAGGAAGACCTTATCCATATCCTCGGCTAACGCGGAGAAAAGCATATCTTTTTTCTCACCGTCATATACTAAACAAAGACGGAAAACGGAGAAAAAGAAATGCGGTTATACGAAGAAATTTTCAAAAACACGGACGCAGCCGCGCGTTGTGCGCTGATTGTCGGCGGCGGTGGGTATTTCGAGGGAGTAAAGACGGTGGGGGATTTTTCCCCAAACAAAATCGTCTTGCATTTCCCCCGTTACGGCGTGGAAATCGAGGGAGAATCGCTCGCGATAAAAAAATATTGCGAGGGGGATTTACAGCTTTCGGGGAAAATTTATTTTTTGAAATTATTGGACGGGGATAAAACTACGGAAACACCGTCTTTTAAGGGACAGCGATGATAGGCGCATTTTTCCTTTCCTACGAACGGTTGGAAATTTGCGGCATGATGCCCGAACGGGCGTTGCTCCGTTTGAAACGGGCAGGGATAACCCTTTACAACGTAGAAAAACCACAAAAGGACCGTCTGCGTTTGAGCGTGAAAAAACGCGAAGTGGAAAAAGTTTTTGCCATTTATCCCAAAACGTGTTATAATGAACATGGGTATACTCCGTATACCGTGCGTTCGCTTGGGCGTACAGGTGTGGGGAAATATCTAAATTTTGCGCAAAAGCGGATAGGCTTTACGATAGGGGCTTGTCTATTTTGTATGGCGACGTTGTTTGCGGATGGGTTTGTATTCGGCGTGGAGCTTTCCGCCTCGTCCGTCTATCAAAGGGAAGCGTACGCCGCGTTGGAAGAATACGGCATAAAGCCCTTTTCCCGATATCGACGGGGGCAGGAAGATTTGATTTGTTCCAAGCTATTATCGCTTGACGGCGTAGAATTTTGCAGCGTAAAAAAATCGGGCATGCGCGTTGTGGTGGATATACGGCTTACGCCCGAACAAAAAATTCTCCGTGAAAAGGGGGATATGCAGGCGAAACATACGGGTACGTTGTTATCGTTGACGGCAGTAAAGGGCACGCCGCAAAAACAGGCGGGCGATAGCGTACGGATAGGCGAAACGCTTGTGGCGGCGTGGACGGAAACCGCCGCTGGGGAACGGAAAAAAACGGAAGTCATCGCGCGCGCGTCTATCGCTTGTCAGTACGAGTGCGTAGTGGAAACCGTCGATGAACAAGAGGCGTTTGCCGCGGCGTATATGCAGGCGCAAATCACGCAAGAGGATAGGGTGACGGACGTTTCAACGGTGGCAGTTGCAAACGGCTATCACGTGAAGATTGCGTATACGGCGATAGAGAGTATCAATTTTTAGACAAACCGCCAACGGCGGTAAAGGGGGATGACCTTGAAAAAGACGCGGATTAGCGAAAAAGTCGATATGGGCTCGGTGGACAGGCTGGCAAGGGTGCTTGGCACGTTCGACGAAAACTTAAATTTCCTTTCCCGTGAGATAGGCGTAACGGCGTACGTAGACGGAGTGAAAATTCGTATCGAGGGCGGTGCGGAAGAGGTGGCGCTGGGGGTAAAAGTGCTGGGTGCGCTTTCCAGCCTTGCAGGACAAGGGGAAACGATAGACGAAGGGCGCACGGCGTACTGTATCGAGCTAGCTAAGGACGGAAGAACGGAAGAGCTGGCTACGCTGTCGGTCGGTGCGGTAGCGGTGACGGCGCGCGGAAAACAAATCAAGTGCAAAACGGTAGGGCAAAAGGCATACGTAGACGCGATTAGAAAGAACACGGTGGTATTCGGCGTTGGACCTGCCGGTACGGGAAAAACGTATTTGGCGGTATGTATGGCGGTGACGGCGTTCAAAGCCAAACAGGTGGAGAAAATTATCCTCACCCGTCCTGCGGTGGAGGCCGGGGAAAAACTTGGGTTCTTGCCCGGGGATTTGCAGACGAAAGTCGATCCATATTTGCGGCCGCTGTATGATGCGTTGCAAGAAATGCTTGGGTTGGAAACGTATGCAAAGCTCATGGAAAGGGGTGCGATAGAAGTAGCGCCGCTTGCGTACATGCGCGGCAGAACGCTGTCCAACGCGTTCATTATTTTGGACGAAGCGCAAAATACCACGAAAGAGCAAATGAAGATGTTCCTTACCCGTATGGGTGAAGGGAGCAAGACGGTGGTGACGGGGGATGTTACGCAAATCGATTTGGACGGAAAGGCAAGCGGACTCGTCCATGCCACCGAGATTTTGGAAGGCGTGGAAGGGATAGCGGTATGCAAGCTGACGTCGAAAGACGTGGTACGGCATCCGCTTGTTATGCGCATCATCCGCGCGTACGAAAAGGCGGACGAGAAAAACGGAACGGAAAAGCGGAAAACGAAACCGCAAAACGGGGAAAAGAACCGTGCAAGCAGCGCGGAAGGAGAATAACCAAAGATGGAAAAAAAGGAATTTGTATACGAGTGGACGAAAAAGCATACGTTGAAAAGCGTACTTTGGTACTTGTTGCATTACGTCATTTTCGTCGTTGTGGCGGCATTGCTGTTAATCGGCGATAAATTGCCCAACTTAAAGGAAAACTTGACGGAAGAGGGTGCCAACTATTTGTACGCGATATTCAGTACGATGTTGCTGTTTATCATCACGTATTTGTATTTCTTCTTTGAAAATCGGGAAATGCTGATAAACGGCAAAAAAATAGCGCTGTTGTTTACGGTGCTCGACGTATACCTTGTGATGGCGTGTTTGATTGGGTATAAAATTGATATTTACGCGCGTCCGGTAGCCTTCGTGTCCCTGCTCATTTTTGTTTTAATGGGTAGAAGAGAAGCGATTTTTATGAACGTTATTTCCGCGCTCTTGGTGTTCGTTATCGACGCGTTTGCCATGCCCGATAGCGCGGTGTCTATCAAGGAATGCTGTTCTTCCCTTTTGATGTCGTTTACGGCAGGGATGTTTGCGGTGTTCTTCGCCAGCAAAGCACGTTCGCGCTTGCATATGGTCGTTATCGGTTTGGTAATCGTATTCCCGATTGATTTGATTATTGCGCTTTTAGAATTGCCCGCGCTTTTGGAAAGCGAACTTATAGGCGGACCTTCGCCTTTCGACGGTTTGCTTATGGAAATGGGCTTTGGTTTGTTCGGCGGCGTGATGTCTGCGGTTATCTTCCTTGCACTGTTGCCTGTATTCGAGTGGGTGTTTAACTGTCTTACCTCTTTCCGCTTGCGTGAACTTACCAGCTCGGATGCACGGATACTGAAAAAACTCAAAGCGGAAGCCCCCGGTACGTACAACCACTCTATGATGGTGGCACAGCTTGCGGAAGCGAGTGCGGCGGCAATCGGCGAGGACGTAGACTACGCACGCGCGGCGGCGCTTTACCACGACGTAGGAAAATTGCATTATCCCGAACATTTCACCGAGAACCAAGGGGAATACAACTTACATGATGAACTCACGCCCGAACTTTCCGCGGACATTATCCGTTCGCACGCAAACGACGGGTATAACCTTATCCGCAACCACCATTTACCGCAGTTTTTGGCGGATATCGCGCTGGAACATCACGGTACGTTGCCTATCCGTTATTTCTACGCAAAGGCGTTGAAGATGACGGACGGGGAATTGAATATCGAGGATTTCTCGTATTCCGGCCCGAAACCGCAAAGCAAAATTGCGGCAATCATCATGATTTGCGACGCGTCGGAAGCGGCTGTGCGTGCCGTTCATGCTCGTACGCCTGAAGACACGGAAAAGGCAGTCCGCGCGGTTATTGAAGAACGTATGGATTTGGAACAGTTTGCCGAGTGCGACATCACAATGGCGGATTTGACGAAGATACGTCTTGCGCTTGTCAACTGTTTGACGGGGGTATATCACCACCGTATCAAATACCCCAACATCAAATATCGTCGTACGGAAAGCGGTACGAAAGGGGAAAACGATGAGTAATTTTTTCGTATACACGGACGAGGAAGAATTATCCGAAATGCAAATTGCCGCGCTTTGTAAGGCGATTGGGGAATTTGTGCAAACGGACGTGCCGTTGGCGATAGAATACCTCTCCGTTTCGGAAGAGGAAATCCGCAGCTTGAACCGTGAAACGAGAAACACGGATAAGGTGACGGACGTGCTCAGTTTTCCCACGCTCGACGGTATTAAGGGCAAACCGCTTTATAGGGCGGATTTCCCCTACGATATCGATGAAGAGGGTAGGCTTCTCATCGGCTCTATCGTTATATGCAAACAGCGCGCCAAAGAGCAGGCGGAAGAATACGGACACTCGTATGAAAGAGAGTTGCATTATTTGTTCGTGCATGGGGTTATGCATTGTTTGGGCTATGACCACATGACGGACGAAGAAAAGGCGGAGATGCGGGAAAAGGAAGAACTCGTATTGCAAAAGTTAGGCATTGTTAGGAAATAAAAAGGAGAAGAATTTCAACATGAGAAGCGGATATATTGCCGTAATCGGCAGGGCAAACGCAGGAAAAAGTACGCTGATTAACGTAATGGTAGGGGAAAAGGTTTCCATTGTATCCCCCAAACCCCAAACCACGCGCGATAGAATTTTAGGCGTACTTACGGGCGAAGATTACCAAATCGTATTCGTCGACACGCCGGGAATTTATAAAGCGAGAAACGCGCTTACCGATATGATGATGCGCACAACGGAAACGAGCGCGAAATCGGTGGATTATATCCTCTACGTAGTAGACGGACACGACGGCATTAGCGAAGAGGACTTTGACCTCATGAAAAAGTACAAAGCGCTCGGTATTCCCATGGCGATTGCGTATACGAAAATCGACATTATGCCCAAGGAAAATATCCCTTTGGATATGGCGAAATTTTCGGACGCGGAGCTTGACCTCGACGTGTTCCCCGTATCGGCGAGAAAGGGCAAAAACGTCCGCGCGTTGAAAGATTTCCTCGTCTCGAAAATGCCCGAAGGTGAAAAGGTATTTGAAGAGGATATCGTATCGGATAAGAGCGAACGGTTCATGATTTCCGAAATCATGCGCGAGAAAATCTTGCTCAAATTCGACAAAGAAATCCCCCACGGTATCGCGATTGTTATCAACACTTTTGAAAGAAACGATAACGGCGTGTACGAGGTAAACCTCGATATCGTATGCGAAAGAGCCAACCACAAAGCCATCCTTATCGGCAAGCAGGGCAGGGCGATAAAGGAAGTGTCCTCGTTTGCCCGTCAAGACATGGAAAAATTCCTCGGCGCGAAAGTATTTTTGACGACCTACGTCAAGGTAAAGGAAGATTGGCGCGAACGTCCGAATTTAATTCGGGAATACGGGTACGAGGATTTGAAGTTTTAAGTGAGTTGCAAAGCGGTTTTGCGAAACTGCCGCTTATAAAATTCTCTTTTCTCCACAAACTACCCTTGGGAGGGTGTTATGCGGGATAAAGAGGAGAACGAGGCGGCGAAAACGGCTTGGAAACTGTTTGAAAAAACGGGCAGCGTCAGTTATTATATGCTGTATTACGAATTGATACGGAAAAGGTAAAAAACAAAACTACACACAAAGGAAACACAGGTATGGACGTTAAGACGGAAGCAATCGTATTGCAAGCAATCGATTATAAAGATAACGATAAGCTTTTGACGTTGTTTTCGCCTACGCTTGGCAAAATCACCGCAGGGATAAGGGGTGTAAAAAAGCCGAAAGCCAAACTTGCGTTTTCCGCACAACCCTTTTGTTTTGCGGAATATATCTTGGCGGAAAAGGGGGGTAGATACACGGTGACAAACGCGTATTTACACGAGAGTTTTTTCTCCCTTCGCACGGATATAGACCGTTTTTACGCGGCGTGCGCGGCGGCGGAAATTTGCCGTACGCTCGCCCAAGAAAACGAGGGGAACGAAGCACTCTTTATCGGGTTTATCGAGTGCTTAAAATCGTTATGTCTGGCAGGTGAAGACGAAGCGGAATCGCTGATAGCGTTTTCGCTGATAGCGCTTCGTGAAAGCGGTTATCCCCTCGACCTTGGCTATTTAGAGGAATGTGACGGGGATATCGGGGACAAACTTTGGTTTGATTTTGCCGACGGAAGATTTGCCACGTTCGAACGCTGCGTCCAAGGGGAACGCGCCAGCGTATCGACGTACCACACCTTGCGCAAATGCGCGGGACTTTCCTACGACGAAAACGCGGTATCGGGGGGCAAAAAACGGGCGTTGCGCTTACTCAAAGCCTTCCTTTGCGATAAAATAGAATCGCGTTTCGATAGCGTAGGAGAATTTATCCGTTGCTTGGGGGAGTAACGGTGGATAGGGAGCATAGGACAAAAATAGATAAGCGGTGCGCTCCGCCGCGAAAAAGGAATTGAATAATTTATGGAAAACAAGAACGAAAAGCCGACCGTTACCCGCGCGGAAAAGACGGATGCGGCGAAAAAGCTGATTCGCTCTTTGCTTGAAAAATCAAGTTTTAAGAGCAACGAACTCATTGACGAGGGGGCGAAACTGTATGCCGAGCAATTTGCAAGCGAGGATACGCCCAACAGCGTAAAGGGACGTATCGGCTCGGTAATCGACGTGATGAAAAAGGATGGGGAAATTGTTTTAGAGGGGGGTATGTATGCGCTGAAATCTTCCCTTCCGGTAGAGAAAAAGACGGAAGAGACGTCCGAAAAACCCAAGAAAAAGCGTACTGCCAAAAAGGCGAACGCGGTAGAAGAAAAGACGGAAACGGCGGAAAAAGAGGAAGCCGTGGAAGAAAAGCCCAAGAAAAAACGGGTAACGAAGAAAGCGAAAGCGGAAGACAAGGCGGAAGAAACAAAGGAAGAAACGACGGAAACCGAAAAAGCGCCGTTGCCTACCGCGCCCTTGCAACCGATTGCGCCCGTTGCCCCGATAACGCCCGAAACCGCGCCCGAGCCTATCCCTGCGGAAGAAAAACCGAAAAAACGCGGCAGGAAGCCTAAGGCGGCTACGACGGAAGAAACGGTTGCGAAAACGGTGATAGCGGAAGAAAAGGAAAGAAAGGAAGAAAAAGCGGAAACCGTCGTTGAGGAAAAGAAGGCGGAAGAGGTAAAAACAAACGTTGTGGACATGAGCTTTTTGCTCGGCACAAAGACGGCGAAGAAAGAACTGCCGAGAAAAGAAGAACCCAAACAAATTACGCAAAAAGCGGAAAGCCTTATAGAGAAAACGGAAAAACCGCAACCGCAAAACAAACCTGCGGTAAAGAAAATGCAAGCGGTGAAAAGCGTGGAGCGTATGACGGTGAAAAAACCGACGCGTGCGCTGACGGCAGACGAGAAATTGCAAGAGGCATTTTTGAAACGGCTTAGAAAGCTCGGCGGGGATTATTTCGAATATTATTCGGTGTATTTGCTTGAAAGATATTCGAGATTGAACGGTAGACGTTTGGAGATGCTGAAAATCACAGGCGGCGACCACGACGGTGGGATTGACGGCGAGATTGAGGTGACGGATAGACTGGGATTTAGAGAAACTATCTACATACAAGCGAAAAATTGGAACCCTGATAAAGGGGACGAGCGTTTGTGGGTGGTAGGCGAAACGTTATTACAACAGTTTATCGGCGCGTGTGTGTGTAGGCAGGCAAAGGACGGCAAACAACATTGTCGCGGTATCTTTATTACGACGTCGCGCTTTACCGCGGAAGCGAAAAAAATCCTCGACGATACGTCGGATAAATTCGTGGGTTACGACGGCACGGATTTATACGAGGCGGCGAAAGAGTGTCAATTCGGGCTTATCAAAAAGAACGGCGAGTGGGTTTTGGACGAAGATTTGCTTTCGGGCGAAAAAGCATTTTTTAGAACGTATTAAACGGGTAACGATTGTTCCGCCTTGCATTTGCGAAACGGTTTTATAAAGTTTTTTAACTTTTTTTGTAAAACCGTTGACAAATCGGGGGGGGGTGTATGTTATACTGTTTTTATAAAAGTTTTAGGAGGTACATAGATGGAATGTAAAAAGTGCGGTACGCTGTGCCAAGAAGACGCGGTGTATTGCGGAAGTTGTGGTAGTCGTTTAGACGGGAAAAAGCCTTGTTCCGTTTGCGGAAAATTGGTGGACGGGCAATCCGCGTATTGTATCTATTGCGGTAGCCGTTTGGACGGGAAGCATATTTGCGGAAGCTGTGGCGAAGTTTACGAAGGGAATTTTTGTCCTGCTTGTGGTACGGGTGCGCTCGCGCCGAAGAAAGCGGTAAAGACGGGTGCTAAAACGTGGGCGTCTTTTCTTACGGGTGGCGTAGCGATGCTCGGCGTGTTGTTCGCGCTTATTTTCGTGTTCCTAATCGGCGTAAAGTCGGGCGTTGCGGGGCTTGTCGAGAGTGAAAGTGAAACGCTGTTCTATTATTTTGGCGATTTTTATAAAGAGTTAAAGGCGACGGATTTTAGCGAATTGGCAGCAATCGATTTTATCGTGCAATATATAGAAAAGGAATCGCTTGCAATCGGGATATTCGGCACGGTGATTTCGGCACTTTCGCTGTTGTGCGTTTGCGTATTTGCCATCGTTTCGGTGGTGATTTACGTGAGAAATTTGCTCGGCTATACGCAAAAGAGAGCGGGCGGTTGGGCAGTTGCCACGATGCTTGCGTATATCGTCGGCGCGACGGCGTTTGTAGGATTACATAATACGAGCGTACAATCAAGCGGAATAGAGTTGTCTAATTTGATAACCTGCAATGGAGCGACGAAAGCGGGGGTTATCCTTTGCGCTATCTTTCTCGGCGTGTACTTTGTTTGCCGTTTTATCGAAAACGCTTTGCAAAAGGGCAAGAGTTTGTTTACGAAGAACTTTGCGCTTGCGACGGCACTTTCTGTTATCGGCGTGGCGTTTGCTTCCGTCGTGTTCGGCGTGATGAAAAACGCGGGCTTTACGATAAAGGTAACGGAAGGCAAAACGACGGTGGAAACGTTGATGAGTTTCCCGCTTGCGAACGTGGAAATATTGAGTATGTTCGGCGTGTTGGGTGAGAACGACACAACCTATACGCTGATTAGCCAAGAAATGTATTGGACTTGTTTTTCGAATACGGTAGCGGAAATTTGCCTTTTGCTTACGCTCGTTTTTGCGGGGATTTGCATTGGGGCGAATTTGAAAGGAATCGTAGGGAAAGGGAAGTTTTGGGCAATCGCAACGTCCGTGCTTTGCGTGGTATGTTCGGTGATATGCTTGGTGGAAAACGCATCGGCGTGGAAACACGTGCAAGAAGCGTTTGCGTACGCGGAACCGACTTCGAAATCGGTTATGGAAACAAGTTTGGCAAAACCGATTTGCGCGGTGGTATTTTCCACGTTGCTTTTGATAATTTCCGTAATTGGTGGTTGTATGAAAAAACGCAAATGGGCGGAAGAATAATACATTAAAAACAAAATAAAGGGGAAACGGGACGTTTCTCTTTTATTTTTTTATAAAAATGAGCATTTTTCAAAAAAATTGTGCAAAACGCCACGTCAAAGAGTTGATATTTTTTTGAATTTATATTACAATGATATAGACGAAAAATGGAGTTTTCCCTTATGGGAATAAAAAGAGAAATTTTTTATCGAAAAACAAAAATAAATAGAAAAAATTAACATTTGGAGGAAATATATCACTATGGCAAAAAAATATTGCTATCTCTTCACCGAAGGTAATGCGAAAATGCGTGAAATCCTCGGCGGTAAAGGTGCAAACCTTGCGGAAATGACCAACATCGGGCTTCCCGTACCTCAAGGCTTCACCATCTCTACGGAAGCTTGCACGCAATACTATGAAGACGGCAGACAAATCAACCCTTCTATTCAGGCTGAAATTATGGAATACATCGAAAAGATGGAAAACATTTGCGGCATGAAATTCGGCGACAAGGAAAACCCCTTGCTCGTATCCGTTCGTTCGGGTGCGCGTGCGTCCATGCCTGGTATGATGGACACCATCCTCAACCTTGGTTTGAACGAAGAAGTTGTTAACACGCTCGCTGCAAAATCGGGTAACCCCCGTTGGGCTTGGGACTGCTATCGTCGCTTTATTCAAATGTTCTCCGACGTCGTTATGGAAGTAGGTAAAAAATACTTCGAAAAGCTCATCGACGAAATGAAGGAAAAGAAAGGCGTTACGCAAGACGTTGAACTTGATGCGAACGACTTGAAAGACCTTGCAAATCAATTCAAGGCAGAATACAAAAAGCAACTCGGTAAAGATTTCCCCTCCGATCCGAAAGAACAACTTTTCGAAGCGGTGAAAGCGGTATTCCGTTCTTGGGACAACCCCCGTGCGAACATCTATCGTATGGACCACGATATCCCTTACAGCTGGGGTACGGCGGTTAACGTACAAATGATGGCGTTCGGTAACATGG
>JAZRRB010000111.1:0-4934 GCA_045650385.1 Candidatus Scatosoma sp.
CCCGTCAACATCGCCACACGTATACCGCGTTCTTTCAACGTGGCCACGGCGTTAACACTTTCTTCTTTTAACGTATCCGCCACGGCAAATACGGCGATAATTTGTTTATCGTCCGCTAAAAATATAGCCGTTTTGCCTTGGGAAGAATACTTCTTTTCTAAGGTATATGCCTGCTTTTCCGCTATTTTATTCAGCAAACGACGGTTGCCCAAACGATAGGTTTTACCCTCACAGCTTGCAACTGCACCCTTTCCCGTTTCGTATTGATAATTGTCTACGACTACCTCAACGTTACCATTTTCTTGCGCGTAATTTTTGATACACTCGGCAATCGGGTGATTGGATTTACTTTCAATTGCATAAGCCAAACTTAAAAGCGTTGATTTATCTCCGTGTAAACACTCGAAATCGGTCACTTGGGGTTGTCCAACCGTCAGGGTTGCCGTCTTATCGAGCAAAACGCAATTAATATCTTTCGCCTTTTGCAACGCTTCGGCATCTTTATATAATATCCCCAAGGACATACCTCGTCCCGTCGCCGCCATTACCGCCACAGGCGTTGCCAAACCAAGCGAACAAGGACAAGAAATCACGAGTACGCTAATCGCAAAATTTGCCGCCGAAGCCAAATCGGCAATCACAAACCAAACGATAAACGTCGCTATGGCAATCAGCGTTACCGCAGGCACGAAAATCCCTGCAATTTTATCCGCCGTCTTTTGAATGGGCGCTTTGCTTGCCCCTGCCTCTTTTACCATTTTAACGATTTGCGAAAGCGTAGTATCCGCGCCAACTTTTTCCGCAAGCACTTTGACAAAACCGTTCTTTACGATATCCGCGCCCGTAACAACGTCACCCTCTTGCGCTTCAATCGGCATGCTCTCGCCCGTAATCGCCGCACGGTCGATGTATGCATGCCCTTCAATGATTTTACCGTCTACGGGAATATATTCCCCCTGTTTTACCACCAATACGTCGCCCACTTGCAATGCGGAAAACGGAATCTTTTCCTGCGCGCCGTTTCTTTCCACCGTTACCGTGTTTGGCATGAGTTTTATCAACTTCTCAATTTCGTCGCCCGTTTTTCGTTTCGAACGCTCTTCCAGCCATTTCCCAAGGGTAACAAGCGCCAAAATCATCGCCGCCGATTCGTAAAACATGTGCACGTGCGACACTTTTCCCACGTACAACAAAATCGTATACACGAAACTGTATAAAAACGAAACGCCTGAACCGAGCGCAACAAGCGTATCCATGTTCGGCGATTTTTTAATCAGCGATTTGAACCCGTTTGTAAAAAACTTGAAATCAATGACGATAACGCCAAGCGAAAGAACCATTTGCAACGTTATGCCGATAATTTCCGAGGGCTGCGGAAGCCCTATCATACCGCCCATAGAAAAATACATCAACGGCAATAAAAACGCAAGCGAAATAAAAAAGCGTTTTTTCAGTTTGTTTGGTTGCGGCTTTCTCTCCTGCAATACGTTTTCATCGTATTCCTCAATGCCGTAACCAAGCCCTGTCACCGCGTCGAAAATCTCTTTTCGAGTAAGCATGGTTTCGTCATACTCCACCGTCATACACTCACCCATCAAAGACACGTCCGCCGTTTGTATGCCTTTTAATTTTTTCACCGTACGCTCTATTCCTGCCGAACAAGCCGCACAGGTCATACCGCTTACGGAGTATTTTTCTTTCATAACCATCCTCTTTCTTTCGACTGTTTTCACCTTTACATTATATCATGTTGCCAATATATTGTCAAGCAAATAAATATTAACCACGGTTAATTCAACATTTTCCAAGTAACGCAAAAAGACGGGTGCTTAACGCAACCCGCCTGCTTGTTTTGTGCATGGACGAATTATTTTTGGCTTTCTTCTTTCTCTACAACTACTTCTTTGCCGTTGTAATAGCCGCAGCTCTTGCATACGTTATGCGACTGCATCAATTCGTGGCAATGAGGGCATTCCACAAGCGTAGCTGCGGTTGCCTTGTAGTTTGCAAATCTCTTGTTCGTTCTGCTCTTCGATTGTTTGCTCTTAGGTACTGCCATATTAACACCTCTTCGTTTATTTTTCTATTTTTTATCATTTGCAGGTTCGGATACGTAACCGATACTCTCGCAATCATCACCGCAGGAAAGCACGAAAGGCATACTTGCCATAATTGCTTCGTCTACGGCTTTTTTCAAATCGACAATCCCATTAGAATAGGAATAATCTTCGCTATCCTTTCTCGGTTCGAACAATGCGTCAAGTTCCCCCTCAACGGATGCTTTCGCATCCTTTAAGCATCTGGAACATTGCCCTTCTAAAAGGTAAGACACCGTGCCTCGAATCTCAAAAGCATCGTCCTCGTATAATTCGTAAGAAAAACGAATTGTTACAGGCGAAGCGAATTTCACAAACGGAATTTCAATCAATTCCTCGGGCGCATTATAGGAAAATTCCATTTCGCCCGTGTACTTTTTTTGTACGTTCAGCTTTCTTATATCGATAGTCATCATAAAACCAGCCTTTCAAGTATAGTATATTTCAACGGCTTTGTCAACTTTTTTTTCGATGAATTTTCCGATTTTTTACAACTTTTCTCTTCTTTTCTCAGCCAAGTTGCGTTTGCAATGCCGTAATTGCCACAGCGGCAACGATATCCTCGCTTTTGCAACCTCTGGAAAGGTCGTTAATGGGTTTTGCAAAACCTTGACAAATAGGGCCTACTGCCATAAATCCGCCAAGACGTTCCGCAATTTTGTACCCGATATTTCCCGCTTGCAAATCGGGGAAAATAAATACGTTTGCGTGTCCTGCAACCTTTGAGGTAGGCGCTTTAAGTGCCGCAACAGACGGCACGATTGCCGCGTCAAATTGCAATTCCCCGTCCAGTTTCAAATCGGGTGCTTTCTCTTTTGCAATCTTCACCGCTTCGGCTACCAGCGTAACGTTATCGTGTTTAGCGCTGCCAAACGTCGAGAAGGAAAGCATTGCTACTTTCGGCTCAATCCCTGCAATTGCCGCCGCGGAATTTGCCGTAGCAATCGCACAATCGGCAAGACCTTCGCTCGTATACGTAGGGTTCAAACCACAATCGGCAAACACCACAAGCCCATCGGGGCAATATGGATTGCCTTGCGGAGGACAAATCATAAGGTTGAAGCTGATACGGAAGAAACAGCTTTTGCCGTTTTAATAATTTGCAAACCGGGACGAAGCGTATTTGCCGTAGAGTGGCACGCACCGGAAACAAGTCCGTCAACGTCCCCCATTTTCAACATCATCGCACCGAAATACGTACCGTCTGTAAGCAATTTCGCAGCCTGTTCGCTCGTCATACCTTTGGAAGCACGCAATTCGCAAAGCTTTGCGTTATACGCAGGCAATTTATCGGACGTGAGCGGATCTACGATTTCTACACCAGTCAAATCCACGTCGGGGTTCGCCGCTTTAATTTCCGTTTCGTTTCCAAGCAATACGATTTTTGCAACCCCTTCCTTCGTTGCATCAGCCGCCGCTTTTACAACGCGTTTATCCTCGCCTTCGCAAAGAACAATCGTCTTTTGCAACGCTTTTGCCTTAGCCTTAATTTCATCCAAAATATTCTTCATAATTTACCTCTTAAAAACGCTTTATTTCTTTGTGCGTTTGGTGTATAATAATGATATTAGCGTAATCAATACGCTATATATAATTATATCACACAATTTTTTTAATGTAAAGGAAATCGGGAAACAAAAATGAAAATTTGCGCGATTATTTGCGAATACAACCCCTTCCATAACGGACACCTTTTCCAAATCAACGAGGCAAAAAAACGCTCGAATACGGACGCTGTCGTTTGTTTTATGAGCGGTAGTTTCGTTCAGCGCGGAGAAGCGGCAATTATGGATAAATATACGCGCGCAAAACACGCCGTTCTTGCCGGGGCGGACGCGGTTATTGAACTCCCTACCGTTTTTGCAACGTCCAACGCGGAACTGTTTGCAAAAGGCGCGATACATTTGATAACCTCTATCTCAGCCATAAAAACGCTTTGTTTCGGTGCAGAAAACGCAGATAAACGCGCTTTTATTTCCGCTGCAAGATATTTAAGCGACGAACCGAAAGAAGTTTCCTCAAAAATAAAAGAATTCGTATCAACAGGCACAAGTTTTGCCAAGGCGCGCGCCCAAGCTTTTGCAGGGTTTATCCCCATGGACGTCCTCTCTTCGCCTAATAACATTTTGGGCGTGGAATATACACGGGCATTACTTACCAAAAACAGCGACGTGGAAATTTTGCCCGTGCAACGGGTAGGCGGCGGTTATTCCGACACACAGTTACAAGGCGAATATTCTTCCGCGACGGCTATCCGCGAGGGAATTCTAAACAGGAAAAACGTCAATAATAACGTACCGACTTTTGTATGTGGCGAGCTTCCTCAAACGATAGAAAATTCGTTAGATACTATGGAAAAATACGCAATATTAGCCAATAATAAAGAAGAAATAGCGCGCGTATGCGATTGTACGGAAGGTTTGGAAAACGCATTAAAGAAAGCCGCGCTGGAAAAGAAAACGCTTGTAGAAACCCTTACTTCCGCGCGATACACCTCTTCCCGAATCCGCAGAATAGCCCTGCAAAACCTCTTAAATGTAGAAGAAGATTTTATTAGAGCGTGCCTGCAAACCCCTTTATATTTGCACGTTTTAGCCGCTAAAAAAGAACGTAGCGACGTTTTATCCGCTCTCGCGGAAAGCCATTTCCCTCTTATCATACGAGCGCACGATGAAAACGTTTTATCGGGTGTTGCGAAAGAAAGCTTTGAAAAAGACGTTTTTGCTGAAAACGTGCGAAACGTATTGTATAATTCCACTTTGCCCAATAAAAATATCTTTATATAATCATACTGCTAACTCTCGTTGTCCAACGAGAGTTTTTTATTATAAGAAAAGT
>JAZRRB010000112.1:0-2068 GCA_045650385.1 Candidatus Scatosoma sp.
TGATTACAACAAATTGACGGTGCTTGAAGTAACGGCACTTCGTAACAAGTTCAAAGAAGCAAACTGCGAATACAAAGTATACAAAAACACTTTGGTAAGAAAGGCGTTCAACGACCTCGGTATCACTGATTTCGACAACGACCTCAACGGTACGACCGCAACGGTGTTCTGCGCAGATGAAACGAGCGGTGCAGCAGTTTTCGCAAGAGAAACGAAGGCTAACCCTGCTTTGGTTGAAAAAGTAGTTCCTAAGTGTGCGTACGTTGAAAACAAATATCTTGATAAGGCTGGTGTTAAAGCACTTTCCGCAATTCCTTCCAAGGAAGTTCTTATTGCAAAGATGCTCGGTTGCTTCCAGTCTCCCCTGTCCAAATTCGTTGGTGTTTTGGATCAGATCGCGAAAGCAAAAGAAAGCAACTAATTTCTATTAAATTAAAAAAATCATTAAAAAATTTCGGAGGATTTAAAAATCATGGATGTACAGAAACTCATTGAAGAAGTAAAAGCTATGACCGTTCTTGAATTGAACGACCTTGTTAAAGCACTTGAAGAAGAATTTGGCGTAAGCGCAGCAGTTGCAGCAGCTCCCGCAGCAGGTGGCGCAGCAGAAGCAGCTCCCGCAGCAGAAGAAAAGACGGAATTCGACGTTGTTCTTAAGGACATCGGCGCAAACAAAATCGCGATCATCAAAGTTGTTCGTGAAGCTACCGGCCTTGGCCTTGCTGATGCGAAGAAAGCTGTTGAATCCATGGGCGTTATCAAAGAAGCTATGCCCAAGGCTGACGCTGAAGCTCTCGTTGCAAAACTTAAGGAAAACGGCGCTACGGCTGAACTTAAATAATTTGCGTTTTAACGACATTAAAAAGACGACTGATTTTTCAGCCGTCTTTTTTCGTGTTTTGTCAATTTCAAACGTTAGATAAACGGATAACCTCTACCGCTTTTCCTTGTTTGCGTGCATACGTTAGCGTGTGGTATATTTCGCTGTCTTGCGAACCGTTCCATATCGCAATAACGTAAAAAGAGTTATCCACTATATAGGAATTAAGTTGTGTTACGTTGTGAAAAATTTGTTGATTGAAAAGATATAACAGCGTATCGGCGCGCCTTAAAACCTGCTGATAGCGTAGTTGTTCGCTAAGGGAAAAGCTTTCGTGTTGATTTTGAAACGCCAAATCAATTTCTAATTCCAAATCAGGGTGTTTATCGCGTAGTTTCAAAACAATTTCCGCAAAATCCAAAGCCGTCTCGCTCGTTGCTCCGCAAACAAAATGTCGTACACCGTTTTGTATGTGCGTTTCGATAGCTCTTTCCAACGGTTGCAAATATTTTTGGTGGAATATATGCGTTTTGTCGCGATAAAAACTTGCTAAATCTTGCGCGCGTTGTCCAATGCAACAACATTTAATAATATCTTTCCGCATAAATTATTGTTTCCTTAAAATTTATCTTATTTATTATACCATTATAAAATGGAAAAAGCAATCCGTTCGAAGTAGCGGACGGAATAATTTTTGTAATGTTTTATAATTCTATTAACAAAACGTTCAGTATATCGAACGTTTGGGGTATAGGACGGGATATTACAATGAAATTAGTACAAGCCATATCGCAAAGAGTGGAAGAATTATTAAAACAAAAGGGATATACCTTGTATCAACTGGAAAAAGAGGGCGGTGTTCCGCGTTCTACGGTTAGCGACGTGATTTTGGTGAAAAAGAAAAGGGTTAGTACGGATACGATTTATCAAATTTGCGCGACCTTGGGGATTACGTTAAAAGAATTTTTCGATTCCTCTATTTTTGACGAAGTAACGGATTAAAGAAAGTGATATTGATTTTAAGTAAAACGCCTTTGGGCGTTTTTTATTTTATAGCGAACACAAACAAAAAGGACGTAAATGTTTTTTATGATTGCTTTTTTATTGGAGATATGCTATAATATTAACGAGTTTTATAGGATATACGCCTATCGGCGTTGATAACGCAAAACCACGTTTTGCTTTTAGGTGGGCTATATTTTGCCCATTGGGCAACTCTTGACAGAGAGTCGTAAGGGCGTTGCCCCT
>JAZRRB010000113.1:0-23218 GCA_045650385.1 Candidatus Scatosoma sp.
CCTGACCAAACGGGTATGCCTATCCCTTCGGGCGGAGATTTATTAAATAACTGTAACAATGCGGCAAATTACATGTTTGGTTATGCTGGTTGTACAACAGGGTTGGCGGATAATGAAACAATTAACGACGTTTTGACGGACGTTTCGGTGGAAGGCATGTCGATTAAAGTCGTTAATGCAGGTACGTGGGGAACGTTGCAACCGTATCTTAGAAAGAACGGCGATAGCGATGGGCTTACGCTCGACGAATTGTATCAATATTCGTATATTGAAATGCTTGTATATTCTTGTGACGATGGCTCACAACTGTGGATGTACGGAAAGAATTACGCATTGAATAAAGGCTGGAATAAGGTACAAATTCATATCACCGATATTCAGGCGCAGTTGTCGGCTTGGGAAACTGCTGATCCAGCAAAACGTGATGTTTGGGCTCCGTATACATATCAAGCAGGAGCTCCTGCCGCAGGATTCTTTACTCTTGGATTTGCATCGGTAAATGCAGGCGCAACGATTTACATTGATAATATTTACGGTGTAAAATAACAAACAAAATAAAATACGTTACAACGGATATGTTCGGTTGTCCGTTGTAACGTGAAAAAGACTGGTAGAAAAATCTTTATATTATAAGATAAGGAAAAGGGTTATGGATAGAAAATTCTACGAAGAACCGACAATTTTGATATTAAGGCTAGATAGCGAGGTTTGGTTTGAAACGACCACGCCTAGTATGGAATGGGAAGAAGAAGGCGAAACCGGCGGTGACAACACTGGTGACTTCGATCCTTGGAATTAAGAAAGGGGGGACAATAGGATGAAAAAGAAGAAATTAATTCCGTTAATTTTGACAAGTGCTGCTTGTTTTCTCTTGTCTTTTGCTTTTATTGGCGTAGGCGGCGATAAAAAATCGGTAGACGCTGAAACGACGGCCACGGATGTATCGCTTAGCTCGTTTTCCATGTACGAAGGCTCGCAAATCCGTTTGCCTGTAAACTCTAACGGTACGACGTATGAAAACGGTTCGTTGCGCTTTATGGCGCTCATTGATGCGGAGCAATATAAGGCTTTTGAAAGCAAATACGGCGAAACTGCCGCCGCAGATACAACCGAGTGGGGTATTGTTTTCACTACCCGAGCAAAAGCGGATAAATACGAATTGAACGCGGCGAACGTATTCGGTTACGGTGGCGACAGAGTGTATTGGTGGCAAGCTGACAGCCAAAAGACGTGGGAAACGGATAGTATCGGTACGACGAAGCCTGCGGTAAACGCAATCACTATGTTCACGCCTGTACGCTATGATAACCTTGAAGCGTTGAATAGAAACCAATGGGGGAATCTCATCAACCAAAACTTGTCCGTTGACGGGCAGGCAGGTAAGGCATATTACGTAATTTCGGGCGCGGTGCAAGTGCCTGAATCGGCGTATGCTACGGAAGTGGTAGCGCGCGCTTACGTAAGATATCTCAACGATAAAAACACGGAAGATACCTCGGACGACGAATACGTTTATAAATTTGCCGATTACGCAAGCGGTTATATGGATAATAACTCGCGTTCGATGACGTACGTTGCGCAAAAATATTTGGAAAGCGACGAAGACAAGGCGGAATCGGAAAAAGTATACGTTGACGATAGCGTATCGCAGTCAAGCCACGGTCAAAACAATCAAGTAAGCCAATATATCGATGCCAATGGAACCGTAGGGTATACCATTGAATACCATTTCACGGATGCGGACGGCAGATCGATTGTTTGCCCTGTGGAAATTGAAAATAGCGATAAGATTATCAATACCGAAATTGCAATGTCCGCGCATGAAATCATTGACATGAGTGGCAGCAACGACCTTGCTGTGTTGATGAAAGAATACGGCTCGGAAATCGATTGGTATAACCCTTATAAAATAGACGTATCCAAAGCGTACGCAAACAATAGAACGGTATTTAGATTGTATTATGCAAACGAATTCTATTCCGACAGTATTGGGGACGAGTACGATATGCTCGCCACCATGAACAAAGAATCGGATGAAGGTTCGGTAATATCTTGGCACAGCGTTGCAGGCTCGACGGCTGGGCATGAAGATTTAAGCGATTATCAATTCGATAAGGCTTACACGCTTGGCGATGATTATTATCAATTGACGGTTTGCCCTGAACACGAGGCGTGGATGGGCGGATGCAAGCATTTCTGTGAAAGCGAATATTGCGATAACCCTAACCATGGACACTGTTCGCAAAAGGTAACGACGCAGTTAAATAACAATACGCTCTTGGTAAACGCCACGCTTTGGGATGATACGTTAAATGACGGCGCGGGCGATTGGGATTACATGCAGTTCGACGAAAAGGGGAACTGGATAGGCGGTTTGAATTTCGCTGATTACGAGTATATCTTGCTCCGTTTTTACAGCAATATCGGCGGTATTTCGATGAGCATTATTGCCGGCTCGACAATGGGTAACAACGGTGAGGAATTGCCTGTAACGACGGGCGCAAACTATGAAATCAAATTTGGCTGGAACCGTATTAAGATTGACGGCGCGGCATACCAAAAGGTTATCAATGCGTACGCGAAATCGGAAGGGGCTATCCTGGTAGATGATGAGGCAAACGGAGAACTTGGCATTTACGCGCCTTATAGAAATAGACAATACATACAGTTCCTTGTAAACGACGACGACGTTTACGGAAATTCGCAAACGCCTGCAAACCCTAAAACGTGGGAATTGTATTTTGAAGACGTTATCGGCGTAAAAGAACGTGTAAAAAGAACTAGCGTACAAGGGTTTGAGTCGACTTCGCTCGATCAAATCGGTACGGGACATTTGTCGGCAAGTATCAATACGGATAAAGCGTTTGTCACGGAAGGGGATAGTTCCTTGAAATTGACGGCAAACGTAACGGAAGATGCTGATGGCAAAAAGACGGACTGGGTTTCGGCAAGATTGCCTTTGCAAAAAGATGGCGTTGGATTGACGCTTTCACAACTTTCACAGGCGATTATCACCTTTGATATTTACGTGCCTCGTCAGGTAACCGTATGGTGCTGCGGTACGGCATGGTCGGATAGCGCGCCGTTGAAAGAAAACGCATGGAACACAATTCGCATGAACGGTTGGCGTTTGGTATATGGTTTGGAAACGTATGCAAAAGCCTCCGCATCTAGTTATTTCGATACAAGCACCGGTAGGCTCCTGCTCGAATTCGGCGTATCCGTCGATGCGAACTTCTTGGAAGGCGATACGTTCTATATCGATAACTTGCAGGCGACGTGGATAACGGCGAGCACGAAAGAGGTGGCACTTGACGATTTCGAAGCGCGCCCTGGTAGAACGGAAACAAACTCGATTGAAAAATTGACGATTGTGCATAACTCTTGGCCTGCATTGACGCCGGTAACAAGCAAGTCGGATATTAGCACGCAACCTTTGTGGGAGCCTGTGGCTGACGCGGCTGGTTATCAATACATTATCAATAATGACGGGATTATTCGCACCGATTGTCTTTATATCAATCCAAGTGAAACATATCCCAACGGATACCTTTGTATTCCCAGTGGATTGATGCGCGAAGGGGATACGTTAAAGATAAGAGTCGTTAAGAGAGATGCAAAAGGCAACAATCTTTACGGTGATTGGGTAACGTACGTTGCGGCAACGAATAACTGGACGAGAGTGCCTGACAACGCTGATAACGTTAACCGTCTTATGGCGCCTACCGTAACCATTTCGGGAACGGGCGTAGCTACGTGGAACGCTGTTGCAGGCGCAACCAACGGTTACGAATATCAAATCAATAACGCATATACCGTAGTAAACGGCGTGGCTGTGGAAACGGTATATTCGACGACGAACCCGTACGTACGCTTAAAGGACGGCGATTCCATTTCCGTTCGTGCAAAGGCAGTATCTTCCTCTAACCGTGAAGCGAGTGTATGGACGAAACCCGTTGTATATAACGCGGCGGCGATTGGGGAATTATATAGGGAATCGATAACGTATAAGGATAAGGACGGAAACGTTATCCTTACCACTGAGACGGATAAGAGTGTGTCGATTTACGACATTGCCGCGGTAGACGGCGAAGTGTTCTTGGAAGCTTCTCGTATTCCCAGCCCGATGAGTGGCGGCGAATATGCGTGGAAATTCACCAAAGGCGCGGTCAATAACAACGGTTATTTGATGTTGCCGCTTACGATGGGCGGTCAACCTTTGACAACCCAACAATTGCGTACCATTGATTATATCGAATTGCTTGTATATGCAGACGCGAAAAATACGGCAAGCGGTACGCTTCAAATGGGATTTAACGGTTATAAAGAGCCGATAAATATTGTGAGCGAGAAATTGTTGCCCGGACAATGGAATTCGATTCGTATCAGCGGCATGGATTTATACATGCTTACGCAAAGATACGTCGAAGCCATGGAAGCAAGCGACATCACCTCGCAACAAAAATTGGCAATCATCAATCCGTACAGCAACACCATTAACAATTACAACGGTAAATATTTGGAGAGATTGTGCGGTTATGCAACCTTCCAACTTATCAATGTGAGCGAAGGTGATAGCTGGATTTTCGACGAGGCAAAGATTGTGTATACGCAAAATACTTTGTCTTCGACGAACGCTTCCTATTGGTTTACGCAGCATGACTTTGAAACGATGCCGATAACGGTATACAATGCGTTACCGCCTACGGCGTATTATTTCCAAGATTCGCTCGATCAGTTGGCTTCGCAACTTCAAGAAGACCCCAATAACACGACGGTAAAAGCGGCGTATGATTCCATCAAGAAGTTTTGTGACGCGTTAACCAACCAATACGGCGATGGGTTCACCTTCACGACATCGTCGGGCAATACGGGCTACGACGCATTGATTGAAATGTACGTGGATTGCGGCGTTAACACGATGATGGGCTTGTACGATTATGCAAACTATTCTGGACGCGGACATGATTACGTTCTTAGTATGCTTGAAAAGTGTGCGGAAAACGATTTGGCATACTTGCTTGCCTGGATGGGTGCAGGCACGCAAACGGAAGATTTGTTAGAATCGGATGAAGCGTCGATTATGAGAGAGTGGATAATTGAATACGCTACGTATGGTGCGATGGCAGGTATTATGATGTCGGATGAACCTGGTGCGGTTATCTTTGAAAATCTCAAAACCGCGCGTGAATCGTTTGCGAAGTATTGGGGCGACGAAGATATGCTCTATCACGGCAACTTGTTGCCTAACTGGGTTGGCTCGGACGCATGGCTCAACTATAAGAGCGACAGTTTGAGTCAATGGGTAGATACAAATTATACCTACGATGATTATCTCAACGATTACATCTCTACGTATGCTCCGCAAGTGCTTTCCTTCGACGTATATCCTACGGTATCGTCGGGGACGATGGAAGTAAAATTAAATTCTTGTGATCTTAGTAAGAACGACCATACCAACGGCACGATTTCCGTTACCAAGACGTATGCAACGGAAGGCAAGGAAGCATTGTTCTTGACGTTGCCTGCGGCTACGTATAATCCTAACGGTACGCTTGCGGCGGCTTATTTCGCGAACATTGGTACCGGCGGATTGACGCTTCAACAAATGAACGCATACAAGCATTTGGCGTTTGACGTATACAACCCCGGTGCGCCTGTGACAATTTCCTTCCTGGATAGCAGCAATCTTGTCTTGCCAAGCGGTTGGAGCACGGTAAAGATACCTAGTAGCTTGTATGACGAAATTGCAGGGAACAGCGGGTATATTTATCTGTCAAACCTTACGGTGGAACAAATAACGATTTATATCGATAACGCACGCGGTGTAATTTCGGACGTTCCTTATTTAAGACAAGGCTATTATAAAAACCTTGCAACGATTCGTGAAGAGGCGATTAAGGCGAATATTCCTTTCTGGACGTATATTCAAACGAGTTCGTTTGAAGGGCAACGTAAGCCGAGTGAAGCAGACCTGCTTTGGAACGTGAACACGGCGCTTGCGTACGGTGCGAAGGGTATTCAATACTTCAACGGTGTAGAACCGTACCCTGAAACGAATACGAACGATATCGTAACGAGAACGTTCACGGGTGGTTTGTTCAATGCAAACGGCGCACCGACGGATATTTACTACTATGCGCAAAAAGCGAATATGTATCTCCAAACTATCGACCATATCTTGATGAATTCGAAGAATATCGGCGTTATGTATTCGGGCAATCTTCCTCAATTCTATTCTGTAACCAATGGCGTATGCACGGCGCTTGACGCGGCGACAAACGCGGCGGAAATCCCGACGAGCGGTACGATTAAGCATTACGGCAACGATAACTCGTTGGGTGATAACGGCGGTTACGGCGGTTGCTACTACGTAGACGGTAATATCATGGTAGGTTGCTTCGATTATAACGGCAAGACAGCGTACTACGTTGTGAATAACTCCGTTACGAATTGGGGCGGCGCGAACTTGTTGTTCACCGCGGCAAGAACGGGTACGATTTACGGTATGAGTGGTTCGTCTGCGTATATCACCAATTATCAAAGCGGTACAGCGCAAAACACCAACGATTTGACCAGCAGTATTGCGCTTTCGTCGACGGTAAACGGCAAAGCGTTTGCTACCGACTTTGGTAATAAATTGTTGGTACAAAACTTGAAACCGGGTGAAGCGTTCCTTGTAGTAATGGATTAATAAACAAAAAACGCCGCGGCGTAAAAGCCGCGGCGTGGGGAAACCCAAAAGGGAAGAATATCAATTGTTAAAAAGTTCTTTTTTATAACGGTTACGGTATTCTTTGGGAAGCTCTTTCATGATTTGCGAAAAACTCTTGGTAAAGTGGGAGCTGTCGTAAAACCCGCAATCTTGCGCGATACGCGCAATCGAGTGGTTGGTGGAACGGAGAAAATCGCAAGCCTTTTCAATGCGGATACGCATTAAATAATTGGCAGGCGAACATTTGCAAAGCACGGCAAATTGTTTGAGCAAGGAAGAACGGGACATGTTTGCAATTTTGCAAAGGTCGTTGATGGTAAAGCTCGCGTTATAGTTCTGTTCGATAAAAGTAATGGCGCGAAGAACGCTGGGCGTATCAATGAACACGTTTTTCGGGGTTTTCACCTCGTTCGCCGTTACAATCTTTGCAAAGTCGGCAATCATGTTAAGAATTTTCAAACATTTATTGCCCTCGTGTAACACACCCGATTCTGCGGCAAGACTCATTTCGGAAAGCAAATTCATTTCATGCAAATGATAGACGAAATCGTTTTGCGCAATGGTGGGGAAAAGTTTGAAATTATTTTCCGCGCGAAGCGCAGGTTCGATTTGGAAAAGTAAAGAAAAACCGTACGTTTCTTTCAAAAGCGGTAAATATTTTTCCATAAACTCGTCGGAAAGTGCGATATGGAAAACGGTAAGTTTTTTCGTTTCTTCATAACCGTGCTTATAATCGGGAGGGATAACGAACACGTCACCCATTTTTACGGGGAAACTGTTCTCTCCCAAATAATGTATACCCTCGCCTGCCGTTACGATATTGATTTCGTAAAAGGAGTGCGAGTGCATGTATAACGGAAAATCGTTTTCATGGAAATACGCAATCGCTTGAATTTGTTTATACAAATTGGCGTGGATATAGAAACGGTGTTTAAGTACGTCTTGAAAATCATAGACGGAAACGTTATGTTCTATTTCAAAAAAGTTTTTCATGTGCATCCTCTTGTGAAATGTTAGTCAATGCATTGATTATAGCATATTTTACAAAAGAAGGCAACGATTTTACAAAAAAATTGATAAAAAAATCGATGGAGATTTAACAATATGGCAAAAAGTAAGGCAAACAAAAGGAAAATACTGTACTGGGTTGTGGGAATAATCCTGGGTATTTACGCGTTATCCATGTTGATTCCTTGTTGGTTTCTTGTAATCAACTCGTTTAAGACCGAGTTCGATTATAGAGGCTTATTGCCGGAATACCAAAAAGTCAAAAATGCTTTCAGTATTCCCCGTGATTGGACGTTTGATCAATATAAAAACGCGTCCATGGCGGCAAAGCAATACGCACGTGCGTCCATTTTTACGCTTTATATGAACTCGATTATCTTCACGTTAATGAGTACGATTTTGGCGACGATAGCGACGGTCATGACGGCGTATGCGTGCGCAAGATTCAAATTCCGTGGGCAAGGCCTTATCGTTGCCATCGGTGTTGGCGCGCTTGTATTCCCCGACTTCGGTTCGGCGGCGGTTATCTATAAATTCTATCACGCGACGGGCTTGTTCAATACGTGGGGTGTACTTTGGCCGAACTTAAATCCCTTCGGTTTGATGTTCTTGATTGTATACAGTCAGTTTAAGACAATTTCTGGAACGTATGCGGAAGCGGCAAAAATCGACGGTGCAAGCGAGCTTCGTATCATGGTGCAAATCATGGTGCCCATGATTAAGGGTACGGTGGGTATGATGGTCGTCATGTCCGCTATCGGTTCTTGGAACAACTACTATACCTCGTGGATGTATTTGCCCAGCAAACCGACGATTGCACTCGGTATGTATTACATTACGCAATACGATAGTTCGTCTGTGCCGGCAGTTTGCGCCATCATGGTAATTTGTATTTTACCGCTTGTCGTACTTTTCGTAACGATGCGCGATACGATTATTTCCAACACCGCAGCAGGCGGCTTGAAGGGATAAGGAGGAAACTATGAAAAGCTGGAAGAAAAGTGTATCATTATTGGTTTGTGCATTGATGCTTGCTACGCCGTTGATGGCGTGTGGGGCAGGCGCAAACAACGAGGGCACGGAACAGGTGAACGGCGCGTTGCAACAAACAAACGGGAACACGTCTAACGTAACGGACGTTGCAGGCAACGATATTAAACGTCCTACCTATTACGCCCCCCCTCACGAATTCCGTTGGGTTGCATACAGCACACCGCCGAATGCCAACGTGGGTGCGGAAGATACGGATTATGAAGGTAACCCCGATTATAACACGGTGGAACATTGGCAAACGCTTGCGGATTGCGGATTTAACTACGCAACGCCCATCCACTATGATATAACGGACGAGGATAAGGAAAAAACGCTTGCCAACGCGGAAGCGGTAGGGGTAAAACTTCTTTTCCCCAGTACGGATAAGATCAATCCCGACAGCTTGGGGTATATCAGCGACCAAGGCGGTACGTATCAAGAAGCGTATAATCGTATTCTTGCCAACGAAGGCAAAATTAAGGAGCGTTATGAAAAGTTCATGAAATACGATTCGTTTGCGGGTATTTTTGGTTGTGACGAACCGGATGCGACGAAATTTGCGGCGATTGCGGCGGCGCAAGATTGGTTTGAGGACAATTATCCTCAGTATGAATTTTACGTAAACTTGTTGCCCGAATATGCAACGCCCGATCAACTTTTCGGTAAGTTAAAAGACCAAGAGGGCTATGAATCGTATGCAGACCACGTGGCACGCTTCTGCGAAATAGTCAATCCGTATATTATGAGTTACGACCATTACTGTTTGGCAGAGGATTGGACATACCTCGAAGGATTCTTCCAAAACCTTGCTATCGTAGCCAACAACACCAAAGCGTTGGAAGAGGCGTATAACTGGGAAGTGCCTTTCTATATCTATCTTCAATCGATGGGCTTTGAACGTAAGTCGCAAATGAAGACGTATGAGCATTGGGCTTGGCAGGTATATAACTCGCTTGCGTTTGGCGTAACGGGTGTACAAACGTTTAACTATTGGCCGCACATGGCGGATACCGGTAACGATAACGCAACGATTACCGACGCGCTTGTAAATAGACAAGGCGAAAAGACGGACGCATATGGTTATGTAAAGAAGACGATTGACGATATCCGCGCGATGGAAAAGGTATACCTTTCCTACGATTGGGACCACACTTCCGCATGGACGAAAGCGGGCGCGTCAAAAAGCGGCTTGTTAAATGAAATGTCCAGCTGGGAAGGTTACGTGGACGTAAACGACGATAACGGAAACGGAAATGTAAAAGAAAGATTGAGATGGTACACGGATATTTCGAATATTTCTACCGATCAAGAAATTCTCATCGGGGAATTCTCGAATAGAGAAAACGAAGATAATAAAGCGTACTTTGTTTCTAACGCCAGCGATATTCAAAAGGCAGCACAGGTAAGAGCTTCGGCGTATTCGAGCAATTCAGCAGCGAAGGAGGAGGCGGCGAAGTATGCGGCAAAGATTTCTTTGACGTTTTCGGACAAAGTGGAATCGGTGAAGCTGTATAAACCCAGCTCTACGAAACCCGGTTCTACCAAAGTAGATGCGGAAGCGGTAATAGAAATCAAAACGCCTGTAAACGGTGTGGTAAGTTTTACCATTCCTCTTGGCGAAGGGTTCTTTGTAGTGCCCGTATATAAAGCTTAATGAAATTTAGTATAAGGAGAAAATGCGATGAAAAAGAAGATGATGGCAAAACTCGGCGCGGTTGCGCTTGCAAGCATGTTGACCGTTCCTATGTTTGCAGGTTGCGGCGACGACGGTTCCGGTTTGGCGAACACCACGGTTGGTAATGCGGACGCAGAGTACGCGTTGAACGTGTACGTATACGAAGCAGGTTACGGCAAAGGCTGGGTAGAAAGAGCCGCGGAAGCGTTCTGCAAAAAATATCCCAACTACCAAGTGCATATCACCAGTGAACAAGGTATGTTCGATAGATTGAAAACGGAACTTGACGCCGACCAATGCAAAGCGGACGTAGCGCTTTTGAGCGATGCGGATTATAGCTGGATGGCGTCGAACGAGCATCTTGCGGATTTGACCGATTTGATGAATTCGCCTCTTCCTGAAAGCGATATGCTGATTAAAGACATTATTCCCGAAGCGCACGTTAATTATAGAAGACTTGGCACGGGTGAAGAATCAAAATGGTACGGTATTCCTTGGCAGGACACCTGCGCAAACGGTATCATTTACAACAAAGATTTCTTTGAAGATAACCAGCTTCAAGTGCCTGAAACGATGGACGAATATTTCGCCCTTTGCAACAAAATCATCGATTTGAACAAAGGTATTTCTCCCCTTGTATATGCAGGCGCGGACGATTACGTGCTCAATATCCCCAACCAATGGTTGACGGAATACTACGGTTATGAATACATGACGGGCACGTTCCATAACTATGACCATTGGAAACACTACGAAGATACGCAAGTAGGTAGACAAAAAGCGTACGACACGCTTGCAAAGATGCTGAAAGGCGAGCACAATGGAAAGGCGTATGCGATTGGCGGTAGCGCAACGATGAGCGCACAGGTAGCGCAAACGGAATTCGCGTCCTTCGCACCCTCGGCGGCAATGTATATTTGCGGACCTTGGTTCCCCACGGAAGAGGCGGAAATCTTGGAAACGCTTGGCGATAGCTTTGAATACGGCTTCTTCGGTATTCCCCATATCAACGCGGATAAGAAAGACGCTTCGGGGAACGATTCGTCGAACGTTCGTTATTCGCTTCCTTCCAACTCTTTGGTAGTACCTGAGACCAGCCAAAATAAGGCAGGTGCGAAATTGTTTCTTGCGGAATTGTATTCTGCGTACAGTTTGAGTGCGTTCGTACAAGAAAACAACGGTATCAGCCGTCCGATGAACATTACGCCCAACGTAACGTTTGAAGCGACGCCCAAGGGCGAATTTGCTAAACAGGTAAACGAATATTACAAGGGTACGAGCGCGAACCCTACGAAAATGGTATACGAAATTTCCACGGCGAAGATGGCAGGTAAATTAGCGCCTTGTAACTTTGGTAACGACGAAGAAAATATCGTATCGAGCATTCTCAAAGCGGCAAACTATAACGTGGCGTTAAGCAGCGTAAGCGGTGCGGCGGCAAGAGAAACGGCGTGGGTAAAAACGCATTGGGACGACAGCGCAAATAATTGGCAGTTAATCTATATCAGATAAGAAAACAATAAGGAAAAGTATTATGGAAAATAATGAACTTTTTGAAAGCGTAGACGAATTTGGCTTAGGCGAAAGAACTAAGAAAGTTGAATCGGCTTCGAAAAAGAAAAAACCGGGCGGAAAATACGGCAACCCGTTGGGCGTGAAGATATTCATCCTTTGTTTGTTGGTAATTCCGCTTGTCACGTTTGCTATTTTTGTCGTTTACGGTAACTTGGGCGGCTTGGTACAGGCGTTCTTTACGGTAAAAACGGAAAACGGTATTTCCCGTACGGAATTTGTCGGATTCCAACATTTCAAGGATTTCTTCCAAACGATAGATACGAAGTACATGGCGTACGGTAACATTTCTGTAAAAGAAATGATTATTAACTCGTTCGCCTATTTATTCCTCGTAATGTTTATTTCCGTACCCATTTCGATTATCGTGTCCTTCTTTATCTATAAGAAAGTACCCGGTTCGAAATTGGCAATCGTGCTTTTGTACATGCCGAATATTTTGCCTGCGTCTATCCTTGCGGTGTATTGGAGATCGCTTATGGATATGCACCAAAGCGGTTTCTTGGCGAATATCCTTAACTGGTTGGTCGGCAATCCCAAAGGCACGGACGTATGGACGACGACCAATGCCAGCATGTCCTTGTATATCTACACCGTATATTTTGGCTTTGGTTATAACGCTATCTTGATTTGGGGCGCAATGTCGCGTATTCCCGAAGAATTGGTAGAAGCGGCAAACCTTGACGGTGCGAACCTTTTAAGAGAGTTCTGGAACATTACGATTCCCGTAATTTGGCCCACGCTTTCCATGGTATTCGTACTTACTTGGATGGTACCCTTCTCCGTAGTGAACCAGCCGTTGATGTTAGATAAGACAGGTAAAAACGGCACGGCGACGTGGGGCTTGTACATGATGCTAACCATAACAAGCGGACAATCGGGCGCGCACTATGCGGCGGCACTAAGTATTCTTGCTGCCTGCATTTCGTTGCCTACGACGTTGCTTTTGCGTAAGGCATTGGATAAAGTTTACCCCGTTATTGAAGTATAAGAAAAAACAAACAGGAAAAACCGAAAAACGAACGTTGTTTTTTCGGTTTTTCTTGACATATTGAGAAAAAGAAGGAAAAAAAATATGTCGGACACAGCCTTTAAGAAACTCGGCGTGATGATAGACTGTTCAAGAAACGCCGTACTCAATAAAACGTCCTTTTGCCGTATGGTGGATATCCTGTCGGCATTGGGCTACAATTTCATACGCTTGTACACGGAAGATACGTACGAAGTGGACGGAGAACCGTATTTTGGCTATATGCGCGGCCGTTATACAAAGGACGAAATCCGTGAAATGGACGCCTATGCAAAATCGAAGGGCATGGAATTGATCCCCTGTATTCAAACGCTTGCGCATTTGAACGCCATTTTCCGTTACGCGCCGTACATGAAAATCAACGAAGCGGACGATATTCTGCTCGTTGGAGAAAATCGCACGTACAAATTAATAGACAATATGTTCCGTTCCTTGGCGGAGAGTTTTTCTTCGCGAATTGTGCATATCGGCATGGACGAAGCGTTTAAGCTGGGACGGGGAAAATATCAAGACAAACACGGGGCGCAACCCTCCGAGCGCATTATTCGTCGGCACCTGGATAGAGTGTTGAAAATTGCGGAGAAATACGGCTTTACGTGTGAAATGTGGGGGGATATGTTCCTTCGCGCGGCGTACGGCGACGTGAGCAATTTCACGAAGGACGATTCGGAAAGCGTAAGGGCGCAAGTGCCGAAAAATTTGCGCTTGGTAGCGTGGGATTATTATCATACCGATGCTCGTTTTTACGAAGAATTGATTGATAAATATCATCAACTTTCTGACAACGTCGTATTTGCAGGCGGCGCATGGGCATGGCTGGGCTTTTGCCCCAACAACCGTTACAGTATCGAATCGTGCGAGGCGTCCGTGGCGGCTTGCCGCAAGAAAGGGATTGAAGAATATTGCTTGACCATTTGGGGGGATAACGGCGGCGAGTGTTCGCCCTTTGGTGTGCTTCCCACCATTTTTGCCGTGGCGCAATTCGCCAAAGGGAACTTTAACGAACCGCTCGTCAAAGAGATGTTCAAGGAATACGTAGGGATAGACTATTCCCTTTTTACGGCGTTACAATTGCCGGATAAATACCACTCTACGAACAAATCGGACACGCACACGGCGTCCAAGACGCAGTTGTACAGCGCGCCGTTTAACGGCGTATTCGACGCGATTATCAAAGAGGGGAAAGCGCAAAGATTTTACCGTAAAGTATCCAAAACTTTGCAAGAGGGCGAATCGCATCCGGAATGGGGATATTTATTCACGGCGATACGTGCCCTTTCCGACGTATTGGAAGTGAAGTTTGAATTGGGTGTAAAGACGCGGCGCATTTACCGTGAGGGGAATTTGGAAGAAATTCGAAATTTGGCGCAAACGGATTACGCGGAGACGCTTGAACGTATCAAGAAGTTCTATCAAGCGTACGAATATTGTTGGCTGCGCGAGAAAAAACCGCACGGTTTCGACGTGCAGGCGGAACGTTTGGGCGGCTTGATGCAACGTATCGAGCATTGTCAAAAACGCTTGCTCGATTATGCCGACGAGAAGGTGGAAAATATTCCCGAACTAGAAGAAGAGTTGTTGCCGCCGCTGGGTTACAAAAAGATAAAGGGTATTATTTTGAATATCCACGACACCATTTATACGGTAAACGTAACTTAATACAAAGGCAACCGCCGTGGGCAAGCGCCCACGGCGGTTTTGACAAATTACTAAAAAATTCGTGAAAAAAGTTGACTTTCTTTCTATAATGTGCTATAAAATAAAGTAAGGGAGAACGGATATGAAACAAAAAGCGAAATTAATTATTATATTAACCGTTGAATTTATCGTGATTATCGCGATATTATTATTGATATTTTTGGCGGGGAAAAAGACATATACCGTACGTTTTGAACTCAACGGTGGTACGCTGATTAGCGGTTCGGAAGAACAGCGTGTAACGCGCGGTAAAGACGCGTCGCCCCCCATTGTAACGAAAGACGGTTGTTACTTGTTAAAATGGAGCGCCTCGTATAAAGAAGTCACGCGCGATTTGGTTATCGAAGCGGTATGGGAATACGAAACCAGTTACGGTATCACGTATACGGTGGAAGAGGGCAGTAACTATTGCGAAATTTCCGGTTCGTACGAAGAAATCGGCGGCGACGTCTATATCGGTGCGTACCATGATCAAAAGAAGGTATTGGGGATTGAGGAAGGCGCGTTTGAAAACCGTACGCGTATCACCAGCGTATATCTCCTCGACGGTATTTTATCCATTGAAGATAACGCCTTTGCAGGTTGTACCAACTTGGAAACGATTGTATTGCCTTCCACGCTTATCAATATCGGGGATAACGCGTTCAAAGATTGTATCAACTTGAAAACGGTAATCTATACCGAGCCGTTGGAACACATGGAAGAAGCGGAAAAGGAAGAATATTTAGATAAAGCAATGATCGTATTGCCCGATAAATTGGAACGGGTAGGGGATAACGTATTTAGCGGCTGTAAACGCTTTACGGAAATTTATATCCCCGAAAGCGTTCAAACAATGGGCAGCAACGTGTTTGAAGCGGTGGTAGAACCAAACGAAGAGGATAAAGAAGAGGGTGGGGACATCGTGTTGCCCCCTGTAACGGAAGAGGAAGAAAAAGAGGAACTCACGTTAAAGGTATACGTATATACGCTTACGGAAAAACCCGAGGGTTGGAAGGAAGATTGGTTCGCCGATAACACAAAAGTCGTTTGGGGCTATGAAGAAGCGAAATTGGAAGAAGAAACCGAAAAGGATAAAGACAAAGAATAAAGGAGGAAAACGGTTATGAATATGTTGACGATGTTGGCGATATTAACCGTTTTGTACTTTCTCACTTTATTGTTGATTTGTATATACCGTTATAGAATCAACGTCAAAATAGGCAACTTAATCTTTGCCATTACCGATTTTGTCTTTTTCATGTATTGGAATATCGGTATGTACCAAAAAGGTTGGCTGTTTACGGGCTTGCAAACGTTTGAAAATATTTCACCGCTTTGCTTTACCTTGATACCACTTACCTATATCATGAGCGATAAAGTAAAAGGACATTGTTTCTCCGCTTTGGCGTTTTTGAACTTCGGTATGCTTGCTGCGCTATATATCAGCCCGCAATACGAGTATCTTTTCCACTACGAATACGACGTTACCCTCTTATACGCAGGGGAAATGGTTTGCCACATGCTTTGCTCGCTCTTTGGTATTTATTTGGTATTGACAGGGCAGGTAAAAGCGGATTTTGAACATTGGGTTCAGTCGATTATCTTTATTTTATCGATTGTATCCTTCTGTGTTATGCTCAATTACGTGTTCCATAAGAGTTATTTCGGCATGGACCCTTACGGCAAGTATGCAATCTATATGATTGATATATTCGGCACGTTTGAGGCAACGCTTATGGCGTATTATTTGGGCATTATCTTGGTGCTGACGGTAGGCATGCAGGTATGCGCCGTATTAGAGCGTTTGTCAAGACGGCGAGAGAGACATATCCATCTATCCACACTCTTACAACAAAGAAAGTAAAAAACAAACAGGATTCGGAAACCCGAATCCTGTTTTTACGTGAGATTTTATTTTTTAAGAGCCTTTATTCTCATGCGGACGTTCTTCCGCAGGGTTTATCATATCGAATAGCTTGATAAGCGTTGCCGAAATGGGGAAACTTATTAAGATAATGATAATGATAAGCAGTATTTGCGGCAACGTGAACGCCACAGCCGACCAACCGTCGAATACCACTTCGCCAAGGATAGGTACGCTTACAACGATGATACAAAGCGCCGCCGTCAATAAGAAGAGTACCGCACGTACCACGTTGAACGGTTGACAGATACGATACAACATTACAAGTCCGCAGAAGGTAAGGGCAATCATCATCATGGCGTCGTATTCAATGGTAGCCGAGCCGTTTGCCACAAACCCGAACGATTCGCCAATCGACAGTTCTTGAATCGCATAGATAGACAGGATACCCAGCGCCATGGTAATTGCACCTGGTATAGCGCGGCTTAGTACGTAGGGGATAAATTTGCCTTTTACCCGTTCGCTGTTCGGTTGCAACGAAAGCACCATCGAGGGAATCGCGCTGATACAGAACTCGTACATAAGCATGTTATTCGTCTTGAAGAAGTATTTGTTTTGAAGCGCCAAACACACAATCGAAAGCGTGAGGATAAGCAACGTTTTCATGATATAAAGGGAAGCGGAGTTTTTCACGTTATTGATAACTCGTCTGCCCTCGTTTACGATTTTCGGCATGGAAGCAAAGTTGCTGTCCTGCAAGACGAGGTTGGATACGTTTCTTGCCGCTTCGCTGCCCGAGGCAACGGATACGGCGCAATCCGCTTCTTTCATGGCGAGGATATCGTTGACGCCGTCGCCCGTCATGGCAACGGTATGCCCTGCTTGTTTGATAGAACGGATAAGTATTGCCTTTTGTTCGGGGGTAACCCGTCCAAATACGGTATACTGATTTGCCGCGTTTTCCACTTCGATATCGGAAAGTCCTTCCAAGGAAATGAAAAGAGAAGCATTTTTAATACCCGCTCTTCTTGCCACTTCGGAAACGGTAACGGGGTTATCGCCCGAAATAACTTTTACGGCAACGTCGTTTTCCTTAAACCAACGTATCGTATCCACGGCGTCGGGACGGATATTATCCGAAAGGGTGATGATTGCCGCAGCTTTCAAACCCATGGGGATTTTTTCGCCTTGCAGTTGCCCGACGGAGTGCGCGATAACCATAACGCGTAACCCCATTTGTGCGTACTGTTTTACGATTTTGTCCACACGCGTGGGCATGGGTTTTAAGACAAATTCCGGTGCGCCAAGCACGAACGTGCCCTGACCTTCAAAGGTAACAGCGGAGAGTTTTCTCGCCGAAGAGAAGGGAAGCGTCGCTATCGGGGTGAGCGCGGTAGAGTGTCCAAAACGTTCGTATAACGCAATAGAGGTTTGGTTGTTATCCTCTAAGGAAGCGAGCATAGAGCCGATAATTTCGTCAATGCCGAATTCCGTAGGGTTATTAAGCAGAATACAATCGCTCACCTTCATACGCCCGTCGGTAATCGTACCCGTTTTGTCAAGGCACAGCACGTCGACGCGCGCCAGCATTTCGAGAGAGTACATATCTTGTACAAGCGTGTTGTACTTGGCAAGGCGTATCATACCGGTGGACAGCGCCACGGTGGTTAAAAGCAATAGCCCTGAGGGAATCATACCGATAACAACGGACGCCGTTGTTTGAATTGCTTCGCTGATGATGGTATCGCCGGCGAAGAGGTTTTTCCAAAAACCGCCGCGCGCCGCGAGTTCCGCCCAAGCGTTTTCACCGCCCACGGAAGGATCGCGGAAGTTGTTGAAGAACATCAGGATGGCAAGGGGAAGGATGGCAAGACCGATAATCTTGATGAACAACGTAATCGAGTTCATGATTTCCGAATTCGGCTTTTTATACTTTTTCGCCCTTGCGGTGAGTTTGCTAATATACGTATCGTCGCCGATTTTGTCTACGCGCACGGCAAGACGACCGCTTGCGACGAACGAACCCGCGTACACGAAATCGCCCTCGTCCTTTTTAATGGGAACGGATTCGCCGGTTAAGAGCGATTCGTTGAGTTCCGCATTGCCTTCGATAGCGATACAGTCGGCAGGGACTTGTTGGCCTGCAACCAACACAAGGACATCGTCGACAACGATTTGTTCGACGGGTAAATCAATTTTTTCGCCGTTTCGCACCGCCCGTGTCATCGGGGAAGATAGGATAGAAAGTTTATCCAATTTGAGCTTTGCCCGAATTTCCAAGAAGATACTAAATACGATATTCGCGAGGAAAATAAGTACGAATAGGTATTGAGAAATGGGTGCGCGCGCAAGAATCAATGCGACGGCGGCAATCAAACACAAGAGGTTGAAAAAGGTGCAGATATTGCCAAGAAAAATACTTCTATACGTCTTGGAATATTTTTTCGTCGTCTTATTGACAAGCCCTTGCTGTACGCGCTGTTCCACCTGCGCGGTGGAAAGCCCGATATCCGCGTCCGCGCGGAAGCGTTGCACTTGCGCGGCTGGCGTTTGCTCTTTCTTTTTTGGCAAAGGGAAAGAGAATTTCGCTTTCTTCTTTTCCGTAGCCACCATATCCGTTTCGGGTGTATCCAAAACCGATTCCACGGGTTCTATTTTTACTTTTGTCGTTTCCGTCTTTTTGGAAACGGGCGTTTTGCCCTTATTTTCTGCCATAAATTTCTCCGTTAAGCAGTATAGTGTTTTTATTATAGCACACGCGTAGGAAAAACACAAGTTTTTTCGGGAATTTTTACGGGAAATTGAGAAGGATAGAGGGCATTTAATTGCAATTGCGACAAAAAAGTTGTATAATAAAGAAGATAATTATAAACGGCGCTTGCCCAAATCACTACAATAATCATTTATCGAGGTGTCACATGATCGATATTAATCTTATCCGTACCAATCCCGAACTTGTCAAAGAGAATATTCAAAAGAAGTTCCAAGACCATAAGCTTCCGCTTGTGGAAGAGGCGCTTGCACTCGATACCCGTCGTCGTGCATTGATTGCGGAAGGGGACGCATTGCGTTCTGCCCGTAATACCCTTTCCAAACAGGTAGGGGCGCTTATGAAAGCGGGGCAAAGAGAAGAAGCGGAAAAGGTGAAGGCGCAGGTAAAAGCGGACGCTGACCGTCTTGCCGCTATTGAAAAGGAAAACGAAGAGGTGGAAGCTGCTCTCAAAAAGACGATGATGGCAATCCCCAATATCATCGCAGACGATGTGCCTATCGGCAAAGACGATAGCGAAAACGTAGAATTAGAGCGTTTTGGCGAAGCGGTAACGCCTGATTTTGAAATTCCGTACCACCTTGACATTTTGGAAAAATTGGACGGTATCGACGTGGATTCCGCAAGAAGAACGTCTGGACAAGGTTTCTATTACTTGACGGGGGATATCGCGCGCTTGCACTCGGCTGTGCTTTCGTATGCGCGTGATTTCATGATTGACAAAGGCTTTACGTACGTAATTCCGCCGTACATGATTCACGGCGACGTCGTTTCGGGCGTTATGAGCTTTGATGAAATGGAAAACATGATGTACAAAATCGAGGGGGAAGATTTGTATCTTATCGGTACGTCCGAACACTCGATGATTGGGCGTTTCATGGGACAAATTATCGACGGTGCGAAATTGCCCCTCACCATGACCAGCTATTCCCCTTGTTTTAGAAAGGAAAAGGGCGCGCACGGCATTGAAGAACGCGGTATTTACCGTATTCACCAATTCGAAAAACAAGAAATGATTGTCGTTTGCCGTCCGGAAGAGAGCGATGGCTGGTATGAAAAACTTTGGCAATACACGGTAGAACTCTTCCGTTCGCTCGATATTCCCGTAAGACAGCTTGGCTGCTGTTCGGGGGACTTGGCGGACTTGAAATACAAGAGCTGTGACGTCGAGGCATGGAGTCCTCGCCAACAAAAGTATTTCGAAGTGGGTTCTTGTTCCAACTTAACGGACGCGCAAGCGCGCCGTTTGGCGATTCGCTATAAGGACAGCGACGGCAAAGTGAAACTTGCGCATACGCTCAACAACACGGTGGTTGCGCCCCCTCGTATGCTGATTGCCTTTGTGGAAAACCACTTGCAAGCGGACGGTAGCGTAACGATTCCTGAGGCGCTTCGCCCGTACATGGGTGGCAAGGCTATCATTAACCCCACGAAATAAGAGATAACAAATAGGAAAAGCGGTTAGGAACGGTGCAAACGCCGTTCCTAAATACTGTCAACGGATTTATGAAGTATTTATTTTTCGATATCGAGTGCGCAGGCGTTTTCAAAAACGTAGCCAAGATTTGCGCGTTTGGATATTGTCTTACGGACGAACAATTTCATATACTCGAAAAGGAAGATATTCTTATCAATCCGCAGGGCGGTTTTCACCTTACCGACAGAAAGGGGGAACAGGGCATTGTGCTTCCCTACAAGTACGAGGATTTTAAGAAATATCCTACGTTTAAGGTACAAGCGGAGCGTATTTACGCGTTGTTGCAAGATAGGGATACGCTCGTGGTGGGGCATGCCGTACAAAACGACGTGAAGTACCTCAATTTGGAAAGCCATCGTTTTTCGTTGCCTTCCTTTTGTTTTCCGTTTGTCGATACGCAGTTTTTGTACATGAACGTCATTGGCGATTTTTCCCGTCAGTACGGTTTAGGGATTATCGCCGAGCGGTTGGGCGTGGAATTTACCCCGCACCGCGCCGTAGACGATGCGTACGCGACGATGAAAGTGGCGCAAGCGATGTGCAAGGCGGAAGATTGTTCGCTTTTGGACTTAATGCAAAAATACGAAGTGACGGCAGGTAAGATAGAGGATTACGAAATCACGCAAACCACGTCCGTTGCCGCGAAAAAATACAAAGAAGAGAAAGAAAAGGCAAAAGAGGAAAGAGAGCGCGCAAGGGCGCAGTTCCATATCTATGCGGATAGGGAAAAGCGCAAACGCGCGAAAGAGGGGAAATTGCAGGGCAAAACGGTATGCTTTTCCCACGCGCTTGAACTGCAAACGCCGCTTGCCAAAAAGCTGCTCAAAGCCGCGTTCGATAACGCCGCAAGGCTTACCTATCGCGCGGAAGAGTGCGATTTGTACGTTTGTTTCGAAACGGAAAACTGCCAAAGAAAAAAATCGGTAATGGAGAAAAACACACCCGTATTCACCCCCGAAAGTTTCGCGGAGTATTTAGGAGTATAAATGTCTTATAATTTACCTGAAAAGTTCATAAAAAATATGCAAAAACAGCTTCCCCAAACCGAGTGGGAAGCATTTTTTGCCACGTATGAAAAAAAGCCGTACAAAGGCGCGCGTATCAATCCCTTAAAAGGCGAAAGGGAAATGCTGAAAAACAAGCTGTCCTTTTTAGGAGAGGGGATTCCTTGGGAGGAAAACGGATTTTATACGGACGTGGAAAAGTTGGGTGCAAGCCCTTTTCATGCGGCAGGGCTGTTCTATTCGCAAGAACCTTCCGCGATGTCAGCCGCGCCGCTTTTAGAGGTAAAGCCGGGGGAAAGAGTGCTCGATTTATGTTCCGCGCCCGGAGGGAAAGGCACGCAGCTTGCCTGCAAAATGCAAGGGCAAGGGATAATCGTTTTGAACGAACCTGTGGAAAACCGCGCGAAAATATTGCTGCAAAATGTCGAGCGGTTGGGCATACAAAATGCCGTTGTGACAAGCGAACTGCCTCAGCGTTTGGCGGAAAAATTCGTGGGGTACTTCGATAAAATACTTGTAGATGCGCCTTGCTCTGGCGAGGGGATGTTTCGAAAGAACGCCGACGAGGCACTTGCGGAGTGGAGCGAGGAAAACGTAGCTCTTTGCGCGCATAGACAAAAGGGGATTTTGGAAGCGGCGACAAAGATGTTAAAGGGCGGCGGAAGGCTTGTATATTCCACGTGTACGTTTGCCCAAGAAGAGGACGAAAAGCAGGTGGAAGATTACCTGCAAGCGCACCCGTATATGCGGCTTATCAAAGCGGAAAAACTGTATCCGCATAAAATCAAGGGCGAGGGGCATTTCGTTGCGCTGTTTGAAAGAGTGGACGAAGGAGAACAAAGCAGGGTAAAAGAAATAAAACCGAGCGTTTCTTCTTCGGGCAAAAAGGTATACGAAGAATTTGAAAAGAAATTTTTCCGTTTTCCGTTTGCAAAAAACTTGCATGAAGTAAACGGCGTTATGTACGCACTTCCTCAAAACGTATTCGATTGGAAAGGGTTGCAGGTTTTGCGCGTAGGGGTACGCCTTGGCGAAGTGAAAAACGGACGTTTCGAACCTGCCCATGCGCTTGCGATGTGCGTCAAAAAAGACGATTGTAAAAACGTAGTGGATTTAGAACAAACGGACACGAAGCTGGAAAAATATTTCCGCGGAGAAACGATAGAAGCGGACGTGGAAAACGGTTGGTGCGTGGTGTGCGTAGAGGGGTATCCCTTGGGCTTAGGTAAATCGGTAAACGGCGTGGTGAAGAACCATTTGCCGAAAGGGTTAAGGAAATAAGTGGAGTTTTTTACTTTCTTGTAGGGGCGAGTATTGCTCGCCCGAATACAGGGCAACGATAACGTTACATATAAGCGTTAACGAAAGATAGAAATATTGGGGCGCTCCGT
>JAZRRB010000114.1:0-5284 GCA_045650385.1 Candidatus Scatosoma sp.
AGGTGTATAATAATATAGTAACGCGCTTCCGTAGTTAAATGGATATAACAGCCCCCTCCTAAGGGGCCGTTGTGGGTTCGGTTCCCGCCGGGGGGACCAAAAACGGGTGTTTATAAAAGCAGTCGTTTTTATTTACAGAAAAAATAAAATAATTTTTCTACACACGGAAAAAATAGTTGATAAAAATAAAAAAATATGCTATACTACATAGGCAAAAAGGAATTGGCCTTATCGTCTAGCGGAAAGGCGGCGCCCTCTCACGGCGGAAACTAAGGTTCGTGCGAGGCGTTGAAAACGGCGAAGCTCTGCCGAGGCTCCGTTTACGGAAACGGCAGATGCCCGATAAAAGGGACGAGAAAAATTAAATAATAATGGCCTTATCGTCTAGCGGTTAGGACGGCGCCCTCTCACGGCGCAAACTCGGGTTCGAGTCCCGATAAGGTCACCAGTAACAACCTAAATCGAACCCCTCAATTAGAGGGTGGACGGTTTGGGTTGTTTCATTTCCTAAAACAGTTTTTAAGGCGTTTCCTTTTGCTGTGGGAACGCTTTTCTTTTTACCTTAAATAAATACCTGCCCTTTATATAAATCACGCTAAAAACGGCGGTTTATGCCGCGAAAGACTCTTGACAAGAGAAAGGAGTGTGTTAGGCTATCGCGCCAAAGGCAACAAAAAAGCCCCCACGGGGCGTTGGGGTTGGCTCTTTTAAGCCTTATCAACGCACTCCGCAGAGGATCTCGTCAAGAGTACCGTGGAATAAATAGCCGCTTTCTTATTATACGCTCATTATTAAGCGTATTTTTCCGATTATCGGGTATTGGGAATAATTTACGATTACAGGTATTGCAACAATTTTGTCGTAATAAATATCCCCGCGTTTTCACGCGGGGATATTTATTTGTCTCTTCTATTTTAATTCAACTTGTTTTTTTTGTTTTCTATTTTTTAATCCCTTTCTTAACAGCTTTTGCAATGGCCCTTCTATCAATAATTTTATTAAACATGTTAATAAGATTGTACCAATAACAGCAATCAATAACTCTATCATAAAATGTAGATTATATCTATCTAATATATGTATAAAGATAATTCCGTGAGCAAGATACATCGTATAAGAATATTTATCTCCAATCACCAACAGTTTATTAAACAACTTGGATTTGATTGATAGATTTTTTGTTGAAATTAGTAAAATTGCAAAAAGGCAAGAACACAACAGTTTTTCTTGTACTGCAAAAATCCACAATACAATAGTAAAAGAAGTTGCTCCAAATAATACAAATGAAGTTTTTTCTTCTTTTATTGCATAATATAATATAGCTCCAATAATAAATGAAGGAAACAATTCTACAAAAGAAAACCAACCATAAAAAAGACCTTTTCTAGAAAGAAAAAGTAATAAGAGATTTACAATAAACATAATCAAACTGCTTTTCAAACCTTTCACTACTTTTAAAAGAATTGGGAAAATTGCATATGCAATCATAAAATAGGGAATAGTCCAAGTAATGCCTAAATTATCCCAAAAGTAAAGACCCGTTTTAGGCAAAATATAATTGATAGGAATAATGTATCTAAACCAACCAAAACCAGTAGGATCATTTGGTACGTCCTTAAAGACAAACGTATGCATTATAAAATAATAAAGGATGACAATATAATATAAGGGAAGCAATGCAATCGCTTTTTTCGCGTAAAAAATAAAAGGGCGCTCTTTCCCATAATCATAATAGGATTTTACAATTAAAAAACCACTTATAATAAAAAATAGTTGAACACCATAAGCGCCAAAATCGGTAAAAGAACGAATTGGTCCCGACACCCCCAAACGTTGTCCTAAATGAACAGCAAAGACCATTAAGCAGGCTATTGTACGCCACATTGATAAGCTTTGGATATGTTCCTTGTTTTGTATCATTGTTTGCTGGCTCCCCCAAAAATATATTTGCTCCTACTGCACTATATTAACTCATGAGATAATATTTGTCAAGGCTTTTAATTGAAAAAATATTCGTTATAATAATTTAAATAAAAGAATTATTCGATTTAGGTTTTTTGTTTTTTGGCGACCCGTACGTGAATTATTAAGAACACATCGGTTCGCGAGGAGAGAAAAGACGACATGCTCCGAGGGGCCCTATGAGGAGCCAAAGATTTCCGTAAAAGAGTTCGACTTAGGTTGGTTAAGGGTCACCAACAAACGTCACCCTTCGTGGTGACGTTTTTCGTTGGTGACTTTATCGGGAAAGCTGAGGAAACTGAATTTCAGGTTCGGAAAAATGCGAGCGTCTATACGCGAGTATTTTTCTTTGAACGTAGTGAAAGCCCCCGATAAGGTGAATGATAATCATTTATACACGATAATCATAAATCTCTTGCTTTTTTATTAGAACTTTGTTATACTATATTTATGAAGAAATCAAGTAGAATCATTTTAATCATTTTGCTTTTGGCGGTTTTTTCTATCTCCGTTAGTACTTTGTGTTTTATGTCGGGGTATAAAATCTACCGCGACGTGCGTTATGGAGGGCAGGAAAATAACGTTATGGATATTTATATTCCTCATAAAGCGCAGGATAGGGAAGCTAACGGCTGTGTACTTTTTATACACGGCGGTTCTTGGACGGGTGGTAAAAAGGAAGAAGAAACGCTCCGTTGTAGGAATTTGGCAAACAAGGGTTATATCACTGCCACGATGAATTATACGTTATATAGCGAGGCAAACGCCGATACCTACCACGTAGGGATTGTTTTGGACGAGATTGCCGCCGCGCTGAATACGTTGAAACAATTTGCTGCGGATAGAGGAGTAACCATAACCAAAGCGGCGACGTCGGGATACTCGGCAGGTGCGCACTTGTCCATGCTGTATTCTTTTTCAAGACATGAAAGTGCCCCGATAGAAATCGTTTTTACCGCCAACATGGCAGGTCCTGCGGATTTTAGCGCGGAAATTTGGGGAAAAGATAAAGCAACAACGATAGGCGAACGCCTTTCTACGCAACAATTTACGGAAGAGGCATGGCAAAACGGACAGGCGGAAGAAATTCTTCGCGCGCTTTCACCCACGTCGTATATTACGGAAGATACACCGCCGTCGATACTTATCTATGGGGGAAAGGATACAACCGTAGATAAAGCCAACGGGGAATCGTTGCGGAAACGTTTTGATGAAGTGGGGGTAGAATACGATTATATCGTTTTACCGAAAGCGAATCACTTATTGCTTCGAAACCTTGGCAAACGCCTTTCTTACGTGAAAACACTTGAAAAATATTGCGAAAAGTATTTTGGATAATCGGGGACGGGTGTATAATGAAAAAGCTTTTCTTGGACAAGGAAATGCGATAATAATGCCTTGAGGAGAAAATAAATGGACAATAAAAAACAGCTTGTCGTGGCGACGGGCAACGCGCATAAATTAAAAGAGATTGCGGAGATATTCCAAGATTACGAAGTGCTTTCGCAAAAGCAAATGGGCTTTGACGAGGACGTGGAAGAAAATGGCGCAACGTTTGCGGAAAACGCGCTTATCAAGGCACGGGCGGCGTGTAAAGCGTTGGGCTTGCCTGTGCTTGCGGACGATAGCGGACTTTGCGTAGACGCACTTGGCGGTAAACCGGGAATTTACAGCGCAAGGTATTGCGGCGCTCACGGCGACGATAAAGGAAATAGAAGTTTACTGTTGAAAAATTTAGAGGGTGAGAAAAACCGCAAAGCGCACTTTCATTGTTCGGTGGCGCTTGTATACCCGGACGGACAAGAAATCGTCGTGGAAGGCAATACGTACGGCGAAATTTTAACCAAAGAAGAGGGCGAGGGCGGATTCGGCTACGACCCGATATTTTTCAGCGATGATTTGCAAAAATCGTTCGGTGTGGCAAGTTCGGCGGAAAAGAACGCTGTGTCCCACCGTTTCCGTGCATTACAAGCGCTTTTGGGAAGGTTGTAACGATGAAGACGTTGATTGTCGTTTCCGATTCTCACGGGAACGTAAAAGGCATGGAAAAATTGCGTCCGTTGGTGGCGGAAAACGGCTATTTCGTTCATCTTGGCGACGGTGTGGGGGATATCCGTTCTATCCGTGACGAGTATCCCGAAAAGACGTATTTTTGTGCCGGGAATTGCGATTTTTTCTCTTCCTATCCCACTGAGGGCGTATTGGAAGTGGAGAAAGTTAGTATTTTCTATACGCACGGGCATAAATACGGCGTGAAAAGCGGTTTGGAAAATCTTGCACACGCGGCAAAAGCGCGCGGCGCGGAGATTGCGTTATACGGACATACGCACATGCCTATGATAACGGAAATAGACGGTGTTACGCTTATCAATCCCGGGGCAATGCGTTTGTCGGGCGCAAACCCTATGTACGCATATCTTGTTGTCAACGGCGATAAATTTACTTGCGTGCTTGTAGGGGAATCGATACGTTAAATGTATAAACGAAAAAGAGCTTCTGGCTCTTTTTTATTTTTTGTGCGATTTTTTATGGTTTTGGGTTAATTTTTTTCAAAAAATCCCTTTCATTTGAGTGACATTTTTGATTATTTATTATATAATAACATTACAAACAATCAAATTATCGAAAAAACAATCAAACAAAACCACGTTTTCGCGAAAAATCGAAAATTATAGGCGTGGAGAGAAGTACGGAGGAAAAAAGTAAATGAGTTTTACGTTGTTGAACGTATTGCGCCCGTTGAGCAGTATTGGGATAATGGATCACGTTTCCAATATTGTAATGATGTTGGCGGCTTGCGGCGCGTTTTTGATAGGGTTCAAACTGTTGAGCGAAAACATGGAAAAGATCGCTGGGAACAGTTTGAAAAAGCTGTTTAATAAGACGTCGAATAAAAAACTCGTAGGGGTTGGTATCGGTGCAGGCGCGACGGCGGTGGTGCAAAGTTCGGGTGTTACAACGGTCATGGTCGTCGGTTTTGTAAACGCAGGCATTATGACGTTGCATCAAGCGGCAAGCATGATTATGGGTGCGAACATCGGTACGACGATTACCGCGCAAATTGCCGCGCTCGGTTCGTCGGGCGGTTCGTCTTTTGATATTTCCATTATATTCATTTCATTGCTGTTTGTCGGCGTCATGATGGAAATGTTTGTGAAAAAGGATAAGGTAAAGGCAATCGGCTTGGCTTTGGCAGGGCTGGGACTCGTATTCTTCGGCTTGGATATCATGTCGGGTTCGATGAAAGCGTATACGGAAATTCAAGAAGTGCAAGACTTGCTTTCCAGTTTGACAAATCCTTTCCTTCTTCTTGTCTTTGGTA
>JAZRRB010000115.1:0-8389 GCA_045650385.1 Candidatus Scatosoma sp.
AGGGATACGCAAGAAGAAAAAGGTAGAGGACGACGTGGAATATTATTCGAATATGCGTGCGTTCGACGCTGTGCGCCGTTGCGACGTTTGTTTGCTCGTTGTCGATAGCGAAGAGGGACTTACCGAACAGGACGTCAAGATTATCGGTTACGTACACGAACAGGGTAAACCGTCGGTAATCGTCATGAATAAGTGGGACTTGGTGGAGAAAGATACGCACACCGTCAACCGCTTTGAAGAGCAGCTGAAAGAAGATTTGAAATTCATGGATTATTATAAATCCATCTATATTTCCGCAAAGACGGGACAAAGAGTAGAGAAAATTTTGTTGGCGGCGGAAGAGGCGTATGCGCACGCGTCGTTTAGAGTACCTACGGGCGCGCTCAACGATTTGATAGGCGATGCGATTCGTATGCAAGAACCGCCTTCCTATTTGGGCAGACGTATGCGCGTGTTCTACTCTTCGCAGGTGGGGGTATGTCCGCCGACGTTTGCATTATTTGTCAATGACGAACGGCTTTTGCACTTTTCCTACGAACGGTATTTGGAAAACGTTATCCGTAAGGCGTACGATTTTTCAGGCACGCCGATAAAGATAGTGGTAAGAGAAAAGAAGGACGAAGATTAATAGGTACGGGGGAGAACTATGCAATCCTTTTCTATGGCAAAAAATTGGTGGCAATTTTTGATAATGGCAGTCGTGTCGTATTTTCTCGGCTGTATCAACGTTGCGCGCATTATTGCAAGAAAAAAGCATAAAGATATCACGAAAATGGGTAGCGGTAACCCTGGAACGATGAACATGAGCCGAGAGTTCGGTTGGAAAATCGGCGTTTTAACGTTCTTGTTCGACGCGGTGAAAGGGGCGATACCCGTTTTGGTGGCGCATATAGTATACAAAAATTACGCGTTTGCAGGGACGCTGGTACGCGTTTCGGACGTAGCACGTTATTTTTGCGGACTTTGCGCGGTGCTTGGGCACGTGTTGCCCGTCGTGTATAAATTCAACGGCGGCAAGGGTATTGCGACGACGTTTGGGGTGTTCTGGGTGGCAATTTCTTGCGAAACGCCGTGGTTTATCTTAATCATGGTTGGCTTGATTGTTTGCGTGCTTACGTTTATCTTTATTACCGAGTGGGGCTCTTTGGGAAATATTTTGGCGACTGCCGTTTTTTCGATAATTCAGCTCGCCATATTTTACTTCCGTTACGAACATCACGCGACAAACGTATATTTGGTGTTTGCGTATATGTTCGTATTTGCGTTTACCATTATTACTTGGTGCGCGCATGAAAAGAACTTGCTGCGTTTGTTTGGCGGCGAAGAACATAGAACGTCTTTGAAAAAAATAGTGAAGAAGAAATAAAGTAGGATTTTGGTTATGAACGTTATTATTATCGGTTGTGGCAGAGTGGGCAGAACGCTTGCTCAAAAATTAAACGAAGAAGATAACTCGGTTACGGTCATCGATACGGACGCGGAAAAGGTGAACCGTATCACTTCCCGTTGCGACGTCATGGGCGTCGTTGGCAACGGTGCAACGCACACCGTTCAAATGGAAGCGGGCATTGAATCAGCGGATTTGGTGATTGCCGTTACCGCCTCGGACGAGTTGAATTTGCTTTGCTGTTTGGTGGCGAAAAAGGAAAGTGACTGCCAAACGATTGCACGCGTAAAAAACCCCGAATACAGCGGCGACGCGCCCTATTTGAAAGACGAGCTGGGTTTGGCGATGGTAATCAATCCCGAATACGCGGCGGCAGAAGAAATTGCGCGTGTACTCCGTTTTCCGCTCGCACTAAAAATCGAACCGTTTGCCAAGGGCAAGGTGGAACTTATCAAATTCAAGCTTCCCAAAAGCAACGAAATTATCGGTATGTCGGTTAAGGAAGTGGTAACGAAATACAATAGCGATTTGCTTGTTTGCACGATTGAAAGAGAGGAAGAATCGTATATAGCCAACGGCGATTTCGTCTTTGAAGAAAAGGACGTGATTTCCATTGTGGCTACGCCAAAAAATGCGTATGAGTTTTTCAAGAATATCAAGTGCAAAGGGCATACCATTAAAGACGCGATTATCGTAGACGGCGGCGTTATTACCCATTATCTTTGTGAGATTTTGGAAAAATCGCATATATCGCTGACGGTGATTGAAAAGGATTTGAAATGCTGTGAAGAACTTTCTAAGCGTTGGGGAAAGGTAAGGGTAATCCACGGCGACGGTACCGATCACGATTTGCTTATGGAAGAAGGCATTGATAAATGCGGTGCGTTTGTATCCCTTTCCGATTCGGATGAAGAAAACGTATTGCTTTCCCTGTTTGCCAAAGGCGAGGGCGCAGGAAAAACGGTGACAAAAGTCAATCGTTCTGATTACGACGGACTTCTTTCTAGGCTCGAATTAGACGTGTCTATTTGTCCGCGTATCATTACGTCGGATATGATATTGCGTTACGTGCGCGCTACGGAAAACGCAGTGGGGAGCAACGTAAAGACGTTGTATAACGTTATCCCTGGGCAAGTAGAGGCGGCGGAATTTATCGTACGTGATAACTCCCCGATTATTGGTGTGCCTCTGCATAAACTCAAATTCAAAAAAGACGTCTTGATTGCGGCGATTACCCGTGACGGGGAAACGATAGTGCCGCGCGGCAACGACGTGATTGAAGCTGGGGACTTGGTGGTTGTTGTATCTAAACACATCGGCTTGTACGACGTGGCGGACGTGCTGAAATAACCCTAAAAGGAAAGAAAGATGAATTACGGAATTATAAAACGTACGCTTGGATGGCTGTTGCTATTTGAAACGCTCTTCTTTTGCGTACCCGTTATCACGGCGCTTGTCTATGGAGAAAGGGAAGTTTTCGATTTCCTCTTTACAATGATAGCTACGGCGTCCTTGGGCGGAATTTGTTTGATAGGAAAATTAAAAAACGATAAAGTATATGCCAAAGAGGGGATTGTTATCACGGCGGCGAGTTGGATTTTTTTAAGTTTGTTCGGCGCAATTCCGCTTTATACTTCGGGTGCATATACCACGTACGTAGACGCGCTGTTTGAAACGGTGTCGGGCTTTACGACGACGGGTGCTTCGGTGTTGCCCGGCGAGATGGTAGCGGCACTTCCCAAATGTATTTTGATGTGGCGTAGCTTTACCCATTGGATAGGTGGTATGGGTGTTTTGGTGTTTATCATGGTGTTCTTGCCCCTTTGCGGCGGGGGACGGAATATGAATATCATGAAAGCGGAAAGCCCCGGCCCTTCGGTGGGAAAATTGCTCCCGAAAATGCGTTCGACGGCAGGCGTACTGTATTTGATTTATACGGCACTTACCGTTTTAGAATTTATTTTCCTCGTGTTCGATATGCCTGTGTTTGATGCAGTCAATACGGCGTTTGCTACGGCAGGTACGGGCGGATTTTCCGTTAGAGCCGACGGTTTTGCAGGGTATTCCTCGTATAGCCAAATCGTTGTTACGGTATTCATGACGCTCTTTTCTATTAACTTTGCTTCCTATTTCTTTATCCTGCGCGGTAGATTTAGAGAAGCGTTCAATACCGAAGTGCGCGTATTTTTAGGGATAGTCGTTGCGGCGGTTACGCTGATTACTATCAACCTTTGTGTGTCGGAAGTAATGCAAATTGGCGGTGCGATAAAACACTCTGCGTTCTCGGTTGCGTCACTTATTTCCACAACGGGTTTTGCTACGGTAGATTTCAATACGTGGCCGGCTTTTTCCAAGACGATTTTGGTGCTGTGTATGTTTATCGGCGCGTGTGCAGGCAGTACGGGCGGCGGGATGAAAGTGTCGAGATTTGTGATTATGTTTAAGGGCGTGCGCCATGAAACGCAACGTATGTTGCACCCCAAACGTATTAAGAAGATAACCTTGGACGGTAAAGTGGTAGAACACGAAGTTGTACGAGGGGTAAATAACTATTTGATAGCCTTTATCGCAATTTTCGTGCTTTCCTTGCTGCTGATTTCTTTGGACGGAAAGGACTTGGTGACGAACTTCACCGCAGTTACAGCGACGATCAATAATATCGGCCCTGGACTTGGAGAAGTAGGCCCAGCAGGGCACTTTGGTGATTTTTCCGTTTTATCCAAGATTGTATTTATTTTTGATATGCTTATTGGTAGATTGGAGATCTTCCCGATGCTGCTCTTGTTTGCGCCGGCAACGTGGAGAAAATAATTTAGAAATTATGAAAAGAAGGTGTTTGATTTTATGAAACCTCTTGAAAAATTAACAAAAGCACAATTTATTTCCTTTTGCTTTATGTCCTTTTGTTCGGGCATAATGATTGGTGTGGGTGGTACAGCCTTCCTCTTTTCTTTGCATTTGTTTGCCGAGTGGGGGAGATTAATCGGTTCAGTGCTCTTCTCGCTGGGCATTTTGGCGATTGTCATGTTCGAAATGAAACTCTTTACAGGCTTGATTTCGGATATTCCTGAAATGGGCGCGAAAAATTGGTGGAAATTGCCTGTTTGCTTTGTAGGGAATATGCTTGGCGTAATCTTTGCGGCGGTGCTTGTGTACTATTCTCCTTTGGCGGATATGGTTGTACCGCAAGCGCAAGCGATGATGAACGTAAAACTCGAAGCGGAATTTTGGGGCTTGAAAGCCTTGTGTTCTTCCATACTTTGCGGATTTTTAATTACCCTTTCGATAGGTGCAGTCAATTATGCGCCGAGGAAGAAACTTTCCACGACGGTAGGGGTAATGTTCCCGATTATCGTGTTTGCGTTTTGCGGATTTGATCACTCGGTTGCAAACACTTTGTATATTTACTTTCTTGGTTTTTCGGGTAAAGCCGTTTTGTATTTGCTTGTATGCGTGGCAGGGAATATCCTTGGCGGCGTTATTTTGCCGATATTGTCCCTGTTTAGAATTTGGTCGAATAAATCGCAAAACGCCGTACCGGAACAACAAGAAGAAGAGCAAAAATAAAGAAAAAGGTGAAAACGTATGTTATTGGCAACACAGCTTAACGAAATGGATTCAGGAGAACTTTTTGGTTTGATTAAGCCCATATTATTTATTGTTCCGCTTATTATTGTGATAATACTTTCGGTATTTATCTATAAAAAGGTGACAAAGTTGTCGCCTAAACGCATGTTTGCGTATATGAATACCCAAGGTTTAAGCGAGACGGATAAAAGGGAATATCTTACAAAATATTTAACGAAGAGGACGAATAGCGACCTTAAAAAGGGTAGAGCGAATTGCCCTGTATGCGGAGCAAAATATCAAATAAAAACGCGTGCCTATAACGAACGCGGCGACGAAATTGAAAAATGGAATTACGACGGATGTCCATATTGTCATACGAAAGGAGACGCTACGCAAGTAGAGAATTATAGATATTTATCGATAAAGAGAACGCCAACCAATACGCCGCAAGAGAGTATGTATCAAGAAAATTTTGAAAAATTAAAAAAATTGATTGAATTTTACAAACCCTATATTGACCAAACGCCTGACGTTTCGGATGACAAAATCAGCGTAGAAATCACTTTCCGTTAAGAAAAAAACGCGCCCGATATGGGCGCGTTTTTGCTTGGAATTATGATAAATTGGGGGCAAGATTTATAATTTCGACGTTCTTCTTTTGCGCGTATTGTAAGGTTTTGTATGCACCGCCCGTGGGTTCTTCTACGAAAGCAATCAAAAGGTTGGCATTGTCAATCATCCATTGGTTGCGCTTTGTGATAGCTTCTTTGAAATGTGTGTCGTAAGGCAAAGGATACCAAATATCGTCATAATATTTTTCGTAATCCTTTTCGTCTTTGACAGAATAGGGCAATACGAGAATAAGCTCGCAATTACGACAACCGTATTCTCTTTGCACTCTTTTTATAACGGAAGCGGCAATAATATCAAAATCTCCGTTTCGCCCAATATAACATTCTACAAATTCCTTTTCAAGTAGCATCTTGCTTAGGATTTTTTCAAGTTCCCTTTCTACGTGGGACATGGAGCGCACTTCTCGATGCCCGATAAACGCAACGCGAAAAATCTCCATAGCCAATTCCCTCGCATAAAAAAAGTGCGCCAACCGAAGTTAGCGCACTGCAAAAGCAAACTCCGATTGTCGCTCAACAAAACTAAAAGAATTAGGGGTTAGCCATACTGTTTAGTGGAATTTGCATAATGCTAAATTCAATAACAGTATGACAAAAAAGAGGGTAAAATTATCCCTAAAGAAAAAAATACCGCTAATTCTTTTTATTTAATTTTGTTGAGCATAATTAGTATAACATACTATGAAAAAAATATCAAGTGTTTTAAGAAAATAAAAAGGAAATGAAAAACGCGCCCGATATGGGCGCGTTTTTCGTTGTGTAATCGTATTATAAGTTTTGTGCGTCGTGGTATAAGTCAAATACTACGTCTTCAAAAATGTAATTGCCTTCATTACTAGAAGAGCTTTGGTGTAATCGAATTACCAAGCCACCTTTGGGTGTGATATCTTCCAAATATATTTTAATGCGATTGTCTTTGACGGTGCTATTGCCAGAGTTTCCAATAGGATCCGTTGTTCCTTTTATGCCGCCTTCGGGATAAACGGTTACGTACAAATTAGGATCGCCTTCCTCTAGTTCTTCTTGTAATACATTATAAGCTACTTTTTTATTTGTTTCTGCCCCTGTGGTAAAGGTAAAGGTAATTGCTTCTACACCATATGCGCGTAATTCTTCAAAGAATTCTTTGGTGAGCAATAATTCTTCTCCCTTAATAGGGTTCTTTGTGTGCAGTTGTATGCCTGTATGTTGACCTGCGTTATCCTCGTGGAAAATTTGTTTCGCGCTCCAATTCCCGTCGTTTTCTTCAAGTTCAACGCCAAAGTGTGCTTCTACGTTTTTAACGTCCAAGAAATGTTGTAACAATTCGTCAAGCGTTCTTCTTTTATGTTCTTCACTGATGGTGCTTGAGGCTTCATAATACAAATGGAACGTTTGCATACCAGCTGCATATACAAGCCCTTCACGGAATATATGGTCGTTATCAACTTCGTAAATATAGTGGTGGTTGAAAAATTTTTCAGCGAAGGGAGAGGAGAGAAACTCTCTATCTAATTGATAGGCTTTCAATTGCTCGTCGTCAAGCTCTTTTAACTGTGCCAAGGTTTTATTATCGAACGTGGGCTTTTGGATAGGGTGGGCAAGCACGGTAGAATTAAGCTGTGCGTACAGCGTTTCTTCGTAGGTATAGATAATTTTGTGTAATTGGTCGCCCGTACCTTCCAATGTGTCGTCGTGTTCTATGTAATGGTGTTGTATTTTATATGCGTAATGGTATTTGGTAAATCTATCCGTCGAGGCGAAAGGGTTTATGTAGAGCTTGTTTAACTCGTCTACAAATTCATTTTCTTCTATCGAGCGTTGCGCGATGTAATATACACAGCGGGTATTGTTGGCAACGTTATTGTCGTAATAGGGGGCGAAATGATATTCGTAAGTGGTTGCGCCCGTTTCCGCGTTCTTATTAGGGATAGCCACGTACGCCCTGCCGATGAAAGAACGGGTAAAGTTATTGAGTATGATGTTGGCGATAGAACCGCAAATTTCAATATTGGCGTCGTCGTCAATGTTACGGCAAGAGGGGGACGTAACGTTAATCATTTCGATTTTTCCGTTTACTCGCCCTTCCGTTTTATTCGTGAAATAAAAGGAAGAATTTTCCCCAAATACCGTTTCAGGGGTGATTTCAATACCTTTTAATAAATCTTTGGCAACGATAAGCATGCCAAACTTTGCGCCTGCATTTGTCAAGGTGGTATATTCTTCTTGGCTGATTTCCGCGGAAAAGCGCATACCATTGCTACCTTCTACTAAGCGTAACGCCGCACCGTTTTGCATTGTAAAGGAATTGGCGGTGAGTGTATCTTCCGCAGTGATAGTGGTTAAGGGCAAAGAAAAAGGGGTGGTTAAAAGGAGAGTGGCAAAAGTTATGCTTAATATGTTGGTTAATTTCTTTTTCATATTTATTCTTCTCCTTTAAGTTATATCGGTTTTGCGAATTCGTCTTCCCAATCTTCCCAGCCTTCACCGCTGCCGTTTTCGTCGTCGCCATAGTCGAGGGAAAAACAAAAGACGTCTTCTTTTGTAAATGTAAATATTTCCATAAATGGCGGTAGGTACCGCTTTTTTTCTTCCGAATCTTTCATGAGCTTCTCTCTATACTCTTAATCACTTAACATTTTTCCAATCTATATAATAGATATTCATTTCTTTTTTGTCAAGTATTTTATTGGTGCAAATGCGATTTTAATTTGTTTTCTTTTTTAACAAAAAAGAAAAAAAGACACTCTATCAATGGCGTCTTTTGCCGTCAAGTATTGTGTAACAGTAAGATGGATTGACAAAGCGTTTTGCTCTCGCA
>JAZRRB010000116.1:0-2442 GCA_045650385.1 Candidatus Scatosoma sp.
ATTTATTACTACAACGGGCGAGGCTCCGGGTGCTAATCGCTTTGAGGTTTCTGGTTCTAAAGGGAAATTGATTTGCGAAAACGGTGAACTCGTTTGGTATAAGAACGAAAGAGACAGTATCGAAGTTTGCAAAAATAGCGATAAAGGCTTTGATACTCCTAGAGCGGAAAAAATCGTGGTGGAAACGGATGGAAAGAATCCTCAACACGCAGGAATTATCAATAATTTCGCAAATGCGATTTTAGGCTTGGAAGAACAATTTGTAGAGGGCGTAGAAGGCATTAACGGCGTTGAACTTATGAATGCAATCGAACTTTCCGGTTGGAACAACGGCAAAGAAGTTTGTTTGCCGATTGATGCGGAAGAGTACTTGGCAGAATTGAATAAAAAGAAGAAAAATTCTAGAATGAAAGACTGCGACGACGATAACGTTGCCGATATGGGAAATACGTTTGGGAGCAAAGTAAAATGAGAACAGCTATTATAGGCTTAGGTGTGATTGGTGCAGTTCATATCAATGCCTTAAAAAGCAGAAATGACGCTACGATTGTTGCTGTTTGCGACGTGGAACAAGAAAAGCTAAACTTATATCCCGAGATTGCAGGATATACCGATTATAAACAAATGTTGGACGAGGTAAAGCCCGACGTTGTACATATTTGTACACCACATTATTTACACACGGAAATGATACTTGCTTGTTTGCAACGTGATATCAACGTATTATGCGAAAAACCTTTATGTATAGATAAGCAGGATATCCCACTTATACTTGAGGCGGAGAAAAATTCCAAAGCGCAACTCGGGGTTTGCTTTCAAAATCGATATAATCTTTCAACGTTGTTCGTGAAAGAGTATTTGAAAGACAAAGAAGTTCTTTGCGCGTACGGCAGAATGATGTGGCATAGGGACCAGACTTATTATAATCAAGCGCAATGGCGTGGAAGTAAAAAATATGAGGGCGGTAGCGTATTGATTAATCAGTCCTTACATACGATTGATTTATTACAATGGTTTATGGGGATGCCAAATACGGTTGTAGGATGGTGCGCAAACGTTTCTTTACAAGACGTTATTGATACAGAAGACACCGCTTCGGTAATTTGTCGTGGGGATAAAGAATTTTCAATTTTGGCAACCAACGTGGCGGCAAGGGATTTCCCTACGGAGATAGTCTTCAAGACAACAATGGACACAATTCGTATGTTTCCCCAAGGAGTATTCGTAAACGATACTTTTTATGATTTCAAAGGTGTTGACGAAGTATGTGGAAAAAGGGTTTACGGAATCGGACATTATGATTTGATTAATGATTTTTATGATTGTATAAAATCGGGACGAAAGTTTCCTATAGACGGATTGGAAGGAGCAAAAGCTGTAAAAATTGTTTTATCGGCTTATGAAAGCAAAGGAGAAGAAATAGTATGCAAATGACATTTCGTTGGTACGGGGAAGGGAACGACCGTATCAGTTTGCAAGACATCAAACAAATCCCCGGCGTAAAGGGAATCGTATGGGCGTTGCACGATAAGATGCCTGGCGAGATTTGGCAGGAAGAAGAAATCGCAAAAGTAAAAGCGCAATGCGATAAATACGGTTTTAATATCGACGTGGTAGAATCGGTAAACGTACACGACGATATCAAAATCGGCTTGCCGACGAGAGATAAATACATAGAAAATTATATCCAAACGATTCGCAATCTTTCCAAATCCGGCGTAAAAGTCATTTGTTATAACTTTATGCCCATCTTCGACTGGACGAGAAGTAACCTTTTCCACGAAGTTGGGGACGGCTCTACGGCGCTGTTCTACGAAAAGGGAATGATTCAAGACGATTACAACGCAATGGCGAAGTATATCTTGGACTTCACGGAAAAATACAATATGTCCTTCCCTGGCTGGGAACCTGAACGTATGGCAAAATTAGACGAGCTGTTCAAAGCATACGAAGGAGTAGACCACGAAAAACTGTGGGCAAATCTCAAATACTTCTTGGAAGCGCTTATGCCCGTGTGTGAAGAAACGGGGATAAAGATGGCAATCCATATGGACGACCCGCCTTGGGATATTTTCGGTTTGCCGAGATTGCTCGTAGACGAAAAGAGCATTGATAGGTTCTTAAAAATGGTAGATAACCCTTACAACTGCTTAACGCTTTGTTCGGGAAGCTTGAACGCAAACCCCGAAAACAACGTAGCGGAGATTGTAAGAAAGCATTGCGATAGAATCGCGTTTGCGCATATTCGAAACGTAAAACATTTCGAAAACGGGGATTTCAGCGAAGCAAGCCATCGCGATTGCGACGGCGATACGGGTATCTTAAATATCTTAAAAGCGTATCACGATTGCGGATTCGGCGGCTATATTCGTCCCGACCACGGTAGGCACCTTTGGGGCGAAAAGGCAGGGACGGTACGCCCTGGGTACGGTTTATATGACC
>JAZRRB010000117.1:0-15193 GCA_045650385.1 Candidatus Scatosoma sp.
GGGGGATATCAAGGCGGCGAAACTTGCCACGGGCGTTTTGCAGTATGCACAAGAGAGAATTGGTTTTTCCGAAACGGTATCGAGGTGTACCGTATGGTCGGAAACGTGCGGCAGCGGATTTTATAAAATCGCTTGGGATGAGTACGGAGGTAGACAAGTGGCTGTGGACGAGGAAGGGAATCCCGTATACGAGGGGGAAGTAACCGTCACTGCCGTGTCCCCGTTTGAAATTTATCCCGACCGATTGGACGTAGAGGGTTTGGACGACGTTTTCAGTTTGATTCATGCGCAAATTGTGTCTGCCGATTATCTTTTCGAACGTTTTGGCGTGGCGGTAGAGGAAAAGCCTATTGAGGGACAAACGTTTTGTTATAGCGAACCTTCCGCAGGGAAACTGCCCTTGCAAGGGGCTGGCGCGTCCTCGACGTTTATCAAAAACGGCGTAATTTTAATTGAACGCTATACCCGTCCTTGTGGCGCGTATCCCAATGGTAGAGTGGAGATTGTGGCAGGGGATAAGCTTCTCTACGAGGGGGATTTGCCCTATGAAAATGGGGATAGAGGGGAAAGAGTTTTTCCCTTTGTTAAACAAGATTGTCTGCGATTGCCTGCGGCGTTTTTCGGCGGTAGTATCATCGATAGGTTGATTCCCGTACAGCGTGCTTATAATGCCGTGCGAAATCGTAAACACGAGTTTTTGAATAGGGCGGCCATGGGCGTACTTACCGTAGAGGACGGTTCGTTGGACACGGACGAGCTTACGGAAGAGGGGTTGCTGCCGGGCAAAGTGCTTGTTTACAGACAAGGCGGAAAACCGCCTGCAATGCTCGATTGCGGTAACGTACCTGCGGAGTTTGCGGCGGAAGAAGAGTGGTTGGAAAAAGAATTTACCTTGATTAGCGGTGTGAGTGATTTGGCGCAAAATTCCACGCCGATGCGCGTTACCAGTGCGTCGGGGTTGCAACTGCTTTTATCGCAGGACGAGAACCGTTTATCCGTCACGGTTGGCAGTATAGAGCGTGCAATTAAGGGGGTTGGCAAGCAAATTTTGCGGCTTTATAAGCAGTTTGCCGGCTCGGCAAGGTTGATGACGCTTGCCGGGGAAAACAAGAAAACGCAGGTGTATTATTTCAATGCCACCGATTTGGACGTGAGCGATTTGCAGTTTGATTGTCAGGACGGCGTATCGCCCGAGGAGAAGAAAACGACGATTTTGCGTTTGTATGAGGCAGGGCTTCTCACTGACGAGGACGGCAAGATGTCGACGGAAAACAAAAACCGTGTGTTGGAGGCGTTTGGGTTCGGCTCGTTGGAAAATGCGAGGGATATTTCGGCGTTGCATATTGCAAAGGCGGGCGAGGAAAATTTGTTGATGAAAACGAAAGATTTGCCACCTGACGAATACGACGACCATGCTTTGCATATCACCGAGCATACAAGATTTTTATTGTCGTCGGAATTCAAAAAATGGAAGGACGGAGAAACGTTGAAAAAACGTTACGTGGCGCATATTACGGAGCATAAAAAGACATTGAAAGCGCAAGACCAAGAGTAAAACGGTGACAGGTATGCGTAAATATTAATAATCATGATAAGGAGAGAAATTATGGAGAAAAAGGATAACGGTTACGTAGAAAATACCCAAACGGAGGCGCTCGCATCGGCGACTACGGGAGCGGAGGGACAAAAAGGCTGCCCGAATACTGCCTCGACGGCTATTGGGAAATTTAAGGACGTAGACGCCCTAATGAAGGCTTACGACTGTTTGCAGGCGGAATTTACGCGGCGCAGTCAAAGGCTGAAACAACTCGAAAGAGAAGCGGAAAATTTCAAAACAAAGGGCGATTCGGCGGCGGTGGTGGAAAAGCTACGCGAAAACGCTGAAAAGACAAAGTTGGAAGAAAAGGAATTCGACGGCTTTGTCGCCGATTTGGAACGAGCGAACGTACGCGCTCGTTTGGACGGCGAGCTAAATGGCGAGAAATCCGCAAAGGAAGCGGCGGAGAAGAGGGAAACGCAAGAGGAGCAAACGCTTGCGGAAATCCCGTTCGGTTCGTCGGCGGACGCAAACAACGTCCGTGAGGTTGAAAGCATGGCAGTGGGGAAAGAAGTGGAGGATAAGGCGTCGTTATCGGGAGAAACGTCCGTTGCTGAACGCCGAAATGTGCAACCTACCACGTCTGACGAACTGTACCGTATGGTAAGCGGTGACGAGCGTGTGCGCTTGAAAATCATCGGGGAATATTTACAAACCCTTGGGAAGACGGGCGCGCCGCTTGCCAAAGGCGGCAACGGTGTGCTTTCAACGCCACCGATGAAAGCCAAAACGTTACGCGAGGCGGGAGAAATGGCATTGCGTTGGTTTCGGCGAGAGGGTGTAGAAGCTTAATCTACGCAAAAAAATTAAAAATTAGGAGAAAAAAATTATGGTAACGATGGAAACGGCAGATAGCGCATTAAAATCTTTTTATTTGGACGCAATTACGGAGGCAATCGATAAGAAGGCAAACCCTTTTCTTGCGAGAATTCAGCAAACGAGCTCCAACGTGGTTGGTAAAGACGTTAAAAAACTTGTAAAAATCGGCATTAACGGCGGTCTTTCCGCTGGTAGCGAAACGGGCAGTTTGCCTGCGGCAAGCACGGAAGAAAAAGTGGTGCTCACTTCGACGTTGAAGAACCTTTACGGTACGATTCAAATTTCCGATAAGGCGATTCGTGCTTCGGCGACCAACGAGGGTGCGTTCGTGAACCTTCTTAATGACGAAATGCAAGACCTTGTAAAGAGTGCGAATTTCAATTTTGGCAGAATGTTATTTGGCAACGGTTCCGGGCAAATAGGCATGGTATCGAACGTGATTGCAGGCATGGACAACGTAGCGAGCTTGTCGGATATGACGGGGCTTATGGAAGGCATGTACGTTGATTTCACGTCTATGGATGGTTCGACGATGTATGCAAGAAATTACAAGGTAGTATCGGTGGATCGCGATAATAACAAGGCGACGTTTTCTGGCACGAAGCCTTTGTCCGAGGTGTTAACTGCGCCTGCAAATATTTATCTTCACGACAGTAAAGATTACGAAATTACCGGTTTGAAAGCGATTTTTGAATCGAATACCATTTACGGGGTAAATAGAATGGATAAGCCTGCGTTGAAGGCACACGTTGAATATGCCGTTGGCGATATTAGCGAAACGCTTATTCAAACGGCGATTGATAAAATCGAGGAAAAATCGGGTAGCAGAATCAACTATATCGTATGTTCTTGGGGCGTAAAGCGTGCGCTTGCGGAATATTACCGTTCGAGAGGTATTGCGCTTCCCAACGTAACGCTTGAAGGCGGCTTTAACGCGGTAAGCTTTAACGGTATTCCCGTTATTGCGGATAGATTCTGCCCTATGGGAACGATGTATCTTTTGAATACTGACGATTTCAAATTGCATCAACTTTGCGATTGGAAGTGGTTAGAAGGCGAAGACGGTAAAGTATTAAGACAAGTACCCGGTAAGCCCGTGTATACGGCAACGCTTGTCAAATATGCGGAACTTATGTGCGACCGTCCTAACGGACAAGGTGCGCTTTACGGTATTCTCGAAGCGTAACGTCGCAAAAAAAATCGTTGATTGAAAAGACGGTTTTTACAATTTGGGGCGCCCGTGTCCGCGTTGAAGCGCGCACGGGCGCTGATTTATAAAAGGAGGGATATGGAGTGAATAAAATCACGGTGAAAGAAATTTTACTGCAAGCGGCGACGGAAGTGGGGCTTTATGAGAGCGTTTATTCGTACATCGAAGAGGGAAATGCTTCGGGGGAAGCGGATACGGAAGCGTTGTTACGCTGTTTTAACCTTGTGGAAAACGAGTTGGCTCTCGATTATTTGCCTTTATACGCGGAAGAAACGTTGGTAACGGATACGGGTTGCGTATATTACAATGAATTTTCGCGAACGGCGGTGCGCGTGGTGAAAGTGGAAGACGAGTGGGGAAACGAAGTGCCTTTCAAGCTTTTTCCTGAATATTTGAAAACGCAGGGCGGTAAGCTGCTTATCCGTTACGCGTATGCGCCGAATAAGAAAATGTTGAACGGCGAAAGTGATTATCGCGTTCATGCATCCGTACGTTTATTCGCTTACGGAATTGCGGCGGAATATTCTTTATCCGTTGGGCTTTTTGAAGAAGCGGCGGTTTGGGATAAAAAGTATAAAGACGCTATCGCGGCGGCGTATCGCGCGAATCCTTGTCGTATTATTCAATCAAGGCGGTGGGTGTAATGTCAGAAAAAATTTTTGGAAAAACGATACGAAAAAAGGAGATTTTTTACGACGGTTTTGGAGTTGGCGAAGGGACGGGGAAGAACGTTCTTTTGGCAAACGTTTCGGCAAATTGTCACTTTGAAAGGGGAAAACTTAGCTATGGTATAGGGGGGAAACCGTACGAAGTGGACGGGGCGGCTATATCGTTGCCCGGCGCGGTGCAAGGACGGTTTTTTATCGCGTGGGACACGGACGCAAACGGAAAGAAACGGGAACGAATCGGGTATATCACCGAGCAAAACAACGGGTTTATCTATTTGAAAGATACGAACGTTTTTAGCGGAATCGGGACATTGAGTGGCGGTGCGGCTGTCGTTTCGGCTATCGATAAAGATGGGACGAATAAAGTAATTTTTGTTTGCGGAATCGGGATCTACCGTTTGGAAGAACGCAAATTGGTATTGTGCGACGAAACGCCCTGTCAACCGATTGCCTGTTTTTGCACGGGTAGAGTGTTTGCGGTAACCGAAGATTTCCGCTTGATGTATTCCGCGCCGTTTGCGCCTACCGATTATACGGCAAACGTGGACGATAGCGGCGTAATTGCGCTTCGACACGACGCGGGAAAAATTGTCGGTTTGACGACTTTGAAAAACTGTTTGTGCGTATTGTACGAATACGGAATTTCCATGATAGAAACGGGTGGTACGGCCCGTTCGTTTGTGCGAAGGGACGTGGCGTACGGCGGAGGACGAATTTTCGGGGAAACCGTTTGCGTTGCAAGCGTAGGCGGAGAAAAAGCGTGCTTTTTGGCGGAGGATGGGATTTACCGTTTTGACGGGGCGCGTGTGGAAAAAATTTGTCGAAATATTCCTATTCGCGCCGTAGTGGACGCGTCGTGCGGAAGCGCGGTTTGCGAAGGGAGATATTACGTTACGTTTACGGGCGAAGATTACTTAAAGAAAACTGTTTGCGTGGATTTGGAAAGCGGTTTGGGGGAAGAAACCTTTCTTATGTACGGCTTATATTCGGTGAATGGTAAGGCAGTATGTAGGCACAGGACAAACTTATACGTTTTGACGGAATCGGGCGAATTGCCTTCGGGAGTAGAGGCAGTTTTCCAAGTGTCGAAAACGAATTTTTCCGTGACTGGGAACAAGACGCTTGCGGCGTTGCGTTTTACGGGCGAGGGTAGCTTTGAATTGCAAGTTTCCAGTGGAAAAACGAGCAAAACGCAAACGGTTGTTTTTGAGGGCGGATTTGCGCGCGTGCCGATAAGTTTGCGCGGACACCGTTTTTCTTTAACGGTAAAACCGTTAAAAGGAACAAAAATCAGCAATATGACAGCGGAATTGCAAATGCTTGTCTAAGGAGGTAAAATATGGAAATTGATATTATAACTTTCACGGACGAACAGTACGCAACGCTTACGGAAACGCAACTGCAAGAAGTGTATAAAGCGCAAGAAAAAAAGGATAAGCTTACTTGGAAATTGGAAGAAGAAAAGCGTGACGAAAAACATCGATTGGTGAAAAACGGCACGTTTGCTTCGGGGATTTGGGAGGCGTATTGTGCGCGTTTACAGGAACGTTACGATCAAGAAGTGACGTTCATCCGTGAAGCACTGCTTTTCTATTTGCGTTTCAGCATGAAAGCGAGCGAAGAAGCGCCGTATGAGGTGAATTACGCGTACACGGCGACGGAACGCACGGAAATCGTCAAGGAGTATTACGAAACAACGTATGCGGTGGCAAGCGAACGTTTTGAGGCGTTCAAAAAGGATACCGTGGCTGTACAGTATTTGGGAGAAATGTACGCGCCGCTTTGGGATTATTTTTATTTGCAAACGGCATAAAGAAAGAAGCAGGGCTTTTCGCTCTGCTTTTTTATTGCACTGCCTTTTTATAATTTATTTATAAAAGCTTGAAAAATGTATAAAAAAATACTTGCCAAACGAAAAAATATATGATAAAATAATGTTATCGTGCGTCATTATATTTGTTTATACAAAAAAATAAGTGTAAGAGAAGCATAAAAGTTTGAAAAAAATGAACGGTATTATCAAATCCGGAGGTATGATATGAAAGTCAAAAATTGGCTGTTGGGGTTGACGGCGGTGTGCGTCGGCGGTGTAGGCGTATTTGTCCTTGGTACTACATTGAGAAAGGACGAAGACGAACACGGTTTGAGATGTACATTCACCGCAAATGCTAACGATGGTGCGTTGGCAACGCCTGCTACTTGTACGCAAAAGGCAACGTACTATTATTCTTGCGCGTTGTGTAGTGCTATCGACGAGACGCAAACGTTTGAATACGGCGAAGTGTTGCAACACACGGGCGGCACGGCTACCTGTGTGGAAAAAGCGATTTGCGACCTTTGCAGCGAGCCGTATGGCGAAGCAACGGGCATACATATTGGTGGCGTAGCTACCTGTGCGGAAAAGGCGATTTGCGAACTTTGCAACGAGCCGTATGGCGAAGCAACGGGTATGCATACGGGTGGCATTGCTACCTGTTCGCAAAAACCTGTATGCGACGTTTGCGGAGGAGAATACGGCACGACGGTGCACGTGTTCGATAGAGAAATCGTCGGCGAAGAATATATGGCGGCGGTGGCAAACTGTTCGAGCAAGACTAAGTATTATAAATCTTGCGAATGCGGCGAAAAGGGCGAAGAAACGTTCGAGTATGGCAATTTGGGCGAACACTCGATTGAAAACGGCGCCTGCAAGCATTGTGAAGTTGCGGAATCGCTCGGCTTAAAATATTCGCTGAGTGAAGATAAGAGCTATTACGTAGTCAGCGGTAGAGGTACTTGCACGGACGAAGTATTGGTTATTCCCGCAATGCACGAAGGCAAGGAAGTAAAAGCGATTGGCGCCGGCGCGTTTATGGGCGACGTATCTTTGACGAACGTTATCCTCGGCGTGAATATCGATACCGTAGGTTCGGATGCGTTTAAGAATTGTGAGAATATCGTTGAGTTAGACCTTACGGCAAACGTAAAGGTTATCGGTAGAAACGCTTTTGATAATTGTACAAGTCTTTCCAGCTTGATTCTTCCCGAACAAATGACGGATATTGGTGCTTATGCGTTCCAAGGCTGTGAAAAATTGGTTACCGTAAAAATCCCTGGGCAAGTAGAAACGATTGGCGCAGGTGCGTTTAAGGCATGTACTTCGTTGAAAGAAGTGGAAATCAGCGAAGGCGTGAAAACGATTGGTGTATCCGCTTTTGAAGATTGCGAAGTATTGAGCAAGGTAACAGTACCGCAAAGCTTGCAATCGCTCGGCAATAGAGCGTTTATGAATTGTGCAAGCTTGCAAAGCGCAGTGGTACCCACTGGTGTAAGCCTTATCGGTGAAGCAGCGTTTGCAGGTTGCGTAAGCATGAAGACGGTAGAACTTGCAGACGGCGTTAGCATTATTGGCGCGTATGCATTCTACGGTTGCGAAAGCTTGCAAACGGTGAAACTTGGCAGCGGCATTACGAATATTAATTCGTATGCGTTCTACGGTTGCGATGTGGCTGACGTAAACTATGGCGGCGACGTGGCTTCGTGGTGTAAGATTCAAGGATTGGAAACGTTGTTGGAAAACGGATTTGATTTCTATCTCTCTGGCGAAAAAGTAACGACGTTGACGGTTCCTGAAACGGTTGAAAGTATCAATGATAAAACCTTCCGCAAAATTAGTAGTATTGAAAAGGTAATTTTCAAAAACAACGATACCAAAATTGGGGCATATGCGTTCAACGGTTGCGAAAACTTGACGACGATTGAATTGGGTGACTCCATTAAAAATATCGGCAATTATGCGTTTGCGAATAGTAATTTGCAAAACGTATATTATACAAAGGATATTGCGGATTGGTGTCAATTGACCAATTTTGGTGAGGAAACCAACCCTATGTACTACGCAAGAAACTTGTACATTAAAGGCGAGTTGTTGGTGAACTTGGTTATCCCTGAAACGGTAACGGAAATCAAGAGTGAAACGTTTGAAAATTGCCAAAGCATTGAAAGCGTAACCCTTCACGATAACGTAACGTCTATCGGTTCGAGTGCGTTCTACAACTGTATAAAATTGAAGACGTTAAAAGCAGGCGACGTGGTTGCCAATATCGGTAACAATGCGTTTGCGGAAAGCGGTTTGCAAAACGTATACTATACGAAGACGATGGAAGATTGGTGTAAATTGGATCTTACCGCAGGCGAAAGAAACCCGATGTACTATGCGAAGAACTTGTATGTAGGGGATGCGTTGGTTGAAAACTTGGTTATCCCTGGAACGGTAACGGCGATTAAAAACAATGCCTTCTATAACTGTCGCAGCATTAAGAGTGTGGAAATTCCTGCAACGGTAACTTCGATTGCAAACGGCGCGTTCTACGGTTGTTCGGCGATTGAAAGCTTGAAACTTGCATACGTAGGCGATAAGGCGGACAATACCACGAACGGGCTTGGTTATATCTTCGGTAGCATTGAATATGCGGGCTCTGTTGCGGCATACCAAGGTAATACGTATTACTTGCCTGCAAAATTGACGTCTGTAACGTTAACGGGCGATAAAGTGATTGGCAACGCATTTAGAAACGTTAAGAATTTGAAGAGCGTAACCCTTTCGGGCAACGTAACAAGCATCGGCGTGTATGCATTTGCGGATTGTGGAAGCTTGCAACAAATTGCCCTTCCTGCTACGTTGGAAGAGATTGGCGCTTACGCATTTAGCGGTTGTGGCTCGTTGCAAAACGTAGCGTTTGGCGATAAAGTTGCGACGGTTGCTAACGGTGCGTTTAACGGCTGTGCTTCCTTGAAGAGTGTGACGTTTGATGCGGAAAAAGTAGAGCTTGGTGATTCTGCATTTATTGAATGTGTTGCATTGCAAAACGTAACGTTTAACAAGAGTGTTACTTCGATTGGTAGCAATGCGTTCAGCGCTTGCGCTTCGTTGCAAAACGTAACGTTTAACGATGACGTTGCTTCGATTGGCAGCTATGCGTTCAGCCGTTGTGATGCTTTGACGGCTGTAGCGTTTAACAAGAAAGTTGATTCGATTGGCAATTATGCGTTCAGCGGTTGTGCTTCGTTGCAAAACGTAGCGTTTGCGTCCGACGTTAAATCGGTAGACAATTCTGCGTTTACAAATTGTACCGCGTTGAAGACGGTTGCGCTTCCTGCAAATGCAACCTTACAAACGGTTGGCGCGTATGCGTTTAACGGTTGTACGGCATTGGAAAGCATTGCTGTGGGTGCAAATGGCGCAATTGGAAACAACGCGTTCAGCGGTTGTACGTCCTTGCGCAGCGTAACGCTTGGCGAAGGTTTGGCAACGATTGGAAGCAGTGCGTTTGAAGGCTGTGTGAGCTTGACGAGTGTTGTAATTCCCGACAGCGTAACGGCGATTGATTCGAGAGCGTTTGCAAATTGTTCCTATTTGATGAGCGTGCAATTGGGCGCAGGCTTAGAGGTTGTTACAATCGACTACGATAGAGACGGTTTGGTTGACGCAACGGAGTATCCTATTTCCAGCAATGCATTTGAAGGCTGTTATAGATTGGTAGAGGTTGTCAATAAATCCGAGAGTATCAAGGTTGAAGCAGGTAAATCGGATAACGGCGGCGTAGCGAAATATGCGCTTGGCGTATATAACTTTGGCGATACGTTTGAAGCATCGAAGCTTTCGACGAAGAACGGTTACACAATTTATACCGACGGCGATAACAAGATTTTGGTAAGCTATATCGGTGAAGAAACGACGTTGAATATCCCCGAAGAGATTACGGAAATCAATGCGTATGCGTTTATAGGTTGTGAAGGTTTGACCAGCGTAACGCTTGGCGCAAACGTGAAGAAGATTGGCAACAATGCATTTGCAGGTTGCAACGGTTTGACGAGTATCACGCTTGGCGAAGGCTTGACGACGATTGGCGATAATGTGTTCTACGATTGCGACGGTTTGACGAGTGTTGTTATTCCTGCAAACGTAACGTCGATTGGTGCTTACGTATTTGAAAAATGTGATAACTTAACGAGCGTAACGTTTGAAACGACGGTTGGTTGGAACGTATCGGAAGCAACGATTGCTATCCCGTCCCTTGCGGCAAACGCGTTGAAGAATAACTACAATGCGTGGACGCGCGCATAATGCGTAAATAATAATAATGAAAAGCAGGGCTTCGGCTCTGCTTTTTTTATGCCACGAAAAAAGTTTTTCTGGGTAGGAAAATGAGATAGGCAGTTGCTTTTTTTGACGGAATTTGTTATAATAAGTACGGAAAATGTATAATTCGGTGAAAATGCCGATAAGGAGGGCTATATGCCAAAGGTAGCGATTAAAAAATTAGACGAAAACGCGGTGATTCCCACGTACGGTTCGAGGTATTCCGCAGGTGCGGATTTGTATGCGCTGACGGATACGGAAATCACGTTTGCGCCCCACGAAACGAAGCTGATTCGCACGGGGCTTGCTATGGAAATCCCCGAAGGGTACGCAGGGCTTATTTATGCGAGAAGCGGACTTGCATCCAAACGTTCGCTTGCGCCTGCCAACAAAGTGGGCGTGGTGGACGCCGATTATCGCGGGGAAGTGATGGTGGCGCTCCATAACCACTCGGATAAAGAGCAGACGATTGCGCCCAAGGAACGTATTGCGCAGCTTGTTATCGCGCCCTTTTTGAAGGCGGAGTTTTGCGAAACGGAAGAATTGTCCGAAACGGTGCGCGGCGAAGGCGGTTTTGGTAGCACGGGTATGAAGTAAGGGATTGGTGATAGTATGTCGATGAGAATGCGTAAAAAACGCAATTTTGAAGCGCGCATGGAAGCGTGTGGGGATTTACTCTTGGCGCACGGCGCGAACGGGATTTTGAATATGAAAGAGGCGGCGGAAAATTACCGCGCGCTGATTGATTTTTCTACTGTATTTGGGAATGATAATCCCGTGGCATTGGAAATCGGTTGTGGTAAGGGCGGTTTTGTTATCGCTACGGCGAAATTGCAAAAGGACGTCAATTTTCTCGCGCTTGAAAAAATGAGTAACGTTATTTTAACGCCCATGGAAGAGGTGAAAAAACAAGGCGTGGAAAATATCCGTTTCCTCAATATCCGCGCGGAGTGTTTGCCTTGCTATATCCCTGAAAAGAGTTTGGATTGCATTTATCTCAATTTCTCCACGCCGCTTCCTAAGCTTGGGTACGCCACGCAAAGATTGACGCATAGAAACTTTTTAGAGGTGTACAAAAAACTGCTTAAAGAGGGTGGTAGGATTTTGCAAAAAACAGACGATAGGGATTTCTTCGATTTTTCGCTCGAAGAATACAAGGCGTGTGGATTTGCACTTGAAAACGTAACCTATGATTTGCACGAACACGGTAATCCCGATTGGAACGTCGTTACCGAGTACGAACAAAAATGGGTTGAACGCGGTTTGCCGATTCATCGCGTTGAAGCGGTTTTACGATAAGTCCCCTATCGGGCTTTATAAAATCGATTTTTTTCGAGGTTTTACGGGCTATGGTATGGGGGGTAACCGCAAATGCGGTTCCCGATATATGCCCGTGGAAACATGTAGCAGAAAAAAAGAAAAAACGCCGTGGATAGGCGTTTTTCGACAGGGGAAAAGTGGGAAAATAAAGGGTTAAGAGGTTGTATTATGAAAAGACGTTTATTTGCGCTTGCTTTTGCTACGCTTTTGGGTGCGGCAACACTGGGATTTGCATGTAAAAAAGTGCCCGAAGGGGAAATTACCGTATATATGCCCGACGGTGCGCCTGCGCTTGCTTTTGCCCAAATGATGCATGAAGATAAGGAAGATGACGGCTTGTCCTATTTCGTCGTAAACGCTTCGCAAATTGCCAGTAAAGTGACGAATAACGATATGGATAAAAACGCCGATTTTTGCGTGTTGCCCTTGACGGCGGCAACAGCAAAAGTGGGTAATGGTGAAAATTACCAAATGGTTGGTGCGGTGACGCACGGCAATTTGTATATGATTTCCAAAAACGCGGATTTGGCGTATTCGGCAGATAATTTATCCACGCTTATCGGTCAAACGGTGGGGGTGTTACAGCTTTCCTCTACGCCTGGCATGATTTTTAAGGGCATGCTTGCGAAAAATAATATTCCCTACGCCGATTTATCGGTGGAAAACACAATTCCGCGCACGGATAAAATTAATTTGAAACCGATTATTATCCCTGAGGGAACAAAACCTGCGCAAGTATTAAATTCGATGATAGGGCAGGGGGTAAACGTATTCGTCATGGCGGAACCTGCCGTAACGGCGCTTAAAAACGGCGGCTTTTCTACGGTTGGAAACGTGCAAACGATGTACGGCGAAAATGGGTATACCCAAGCGGTGCTTGTGGCGAAAAAATCTTTGCTCGAAGATAATACCAAATGGGTAGAAGATTTCTTGGAAAAGGTAGAAAACAGCGCGGTTTGGGCAACGTCGCAAAGCGGTGAAACGCTTGTAAACGCGGTACAATCGCACATGGAAGATAGCACCGCTACAACGTCGCTTACTGCAGCAACGCTCAGCGGAGAGGTGGTTATTCGTAGCGGCGTGCGCTTTGAAGCGACCAGCGTTTGCAAGGCAAAGACGGAAGGCTTTTTGCAAATAGCCAAATCGGTGGAAAACAAAACGGTAATCCCGGGCGAGGATTTCTATTGGCTCGGTTAAAAGGATAGGTATGAAAAAGACGGTATGGAAAAACGTATGGCAAACGGCGGCGGCGATTGCTCTTCTCGTTTGCTTTTGGATTGTCGTTTGGGCGATTGTGGGGAACGATTTAATCGTGCCCTCCTTTTCCGATGCCGTAAAAGCGTTTTTTGCGTATTTTGCAAACGGCGCGTTTTGGCGCGCTTTGGGCGGTACGTTTTTGCGCGTATTATTGGCGTTTTTTCTCTCCTTTGTATTGGCGGGCGGTTTGGCGTTCACCTCATACCTGTATCCCACGTTTGCGCGTATTTTTGCGCCCGTGGCGGCGGTAATCCGCGTGTTGCCCGTGTTTGCTATCGTGTTTTTATTGCTCGATTGGACAAACGCTGGCGTTACGCCTGTGCTGGTGGCGTTTTTATCCTTGTTTCCCATGCTGTATACGGCGTTTTTAGGCGCGTTTTCGGGCGTGGATAAAGGACTTGTGGAAATGAGTAAAGCTTACCATGTCCCCCTCAAAAAACGTGTAATGCAGCTGTATTTGCCTTCGGTTGCACCGTTTGTCGTAAGAGAAATCGGGGCAGGGCTTGGTTTTGCTGTAAAACTTGTGGTGAGTGCGGAAGTGCTCGTTAGTACGGCGAAAAGCTTGGGCGCGCTCGTGCTGGAAACACAGTACGTATATGCGGAATTGTCGCAACTATTTGCGCTGGTAATCGCGGTATGCTTGATTGGATTTTTGTTGGAAGCCTTGGGTGTTCTTTTGGCAAATACAATCGAAAGGAGGTTGCGATGAAAGCGGTCATAACGAAAGCGTTTGGGGCAAAGAAAGTATTTGAAAATTTGGAAATAGAACTTGCCGAAGGGGAAGTGACTTGTATCCTTGGTGCGTCGGGCGTTGGGAAAACGACGTTGCTTCGTATCTTGGCTGGGTTAGAACCGTTTGACGGGAAGATAGAAAACGAGCCTAAAAAATGCGCGTTCGTGTTTCAGGACGCAAGACTTTTGCCCTATTTAACGGTGGAAGAAAATTTGCGCTACGTAGGTTGCGAAGAAGAACGGATTGACGAAGTATTAAAACGTGCGGAGCTTTTGCCGTTGAAAAACCAAAAAGCAGGTACGCTGTCGGGCGGTGAAAAACAGCGTGCGGCGTTTGCAAGAGCGTTTGCTGTGGAAGCGGATACTCTGCTTTTAGACGAGCCGTTCTCCTCGCTCGATACCGCGCTGAAAATTCGGCTTTGGAATACGTTTTCAAGGCTTTGGGAAGAAAAGAAGCAAACGGCAGTGATTGTCACGCACGATTTAGAAGAAGCGTGGGCGCTGGGGCATAGAATACTTTTGATAGAAGAAGGGGAAGTGGTTTTGGATATTTGCCCGACCAGAAAGGTATATCCCACACCGTACGGCGAAAACTCGGTGGAGAAAACGGAGTTTATCGAAAAAGTATTGAAAAAATAAACCAAAAGCGGGGCTATCAAAAGCTCCGCTTTTATCTTGCAAGGAAAACTTGGCTAAAAAAACGGAATTGTATTGTGTAAACCGTTTGACAATTTGTTAAAACTTCGTTATAATACTCTATGAGAGTATTTTTTAGGAGAAAGTTTGACTTATGTATCAAATCGTAAGCAAAAAACCGTTGAACCCTACGGTAACGCAAATGGAAATTTTAGCACCGTTCGTGGCGAAAAAAGCGCTCCCCGGGCAATTTATCATTTTGCGCGTGGACGAGGATGGGGAACGTATTCCCCTCACTATCGCTGGGTACGATAGAGAGAAGGGCACGGTGACGATTATTTTCCAAATCGTTGGCGGCTCTACAGAGAGATTGAATCATAAAAACGAGGGGGATTTTATTCCCGATTTCGTAGGACCTTTGGGCAAGGCTACGCACACAGACGGGCTTAAAAGAGTTTGTGTTGTAGGCGGCGGCGTTGGTTGCGCGATTGCGCTCCCCGTGGCACGCGCTTTGCACGAACAAGGAACGAAAGTCACTTCCATTATCGGGTTTAGAAATAAAGACCTCGTGATTTTGGAGGACGAGTTCAAGGCTGTTTCCGACGAGTTTTATATGATGACGGACGACGGTAGCTATGGACGTCAAGGCAACGTTACCGTTCCCTTAAAGGAAATGCTGGAAAGTGGCGAAACGTTCGACGAGGTTATCACTATCGGACCGCTTATCATGATGAAATTTGTTTGTTTGACGACGAAAGCGTTTAACGTGAAAACGATTGCGAGCATGAACCCGATTATGATTGACGGCACGGGTATGTGCGGCGGTTGCCGTC
>JAZRRB010000118.1:0-3988 GCA_045650385.1 Candidatus Scatosoma sp.
CTCTATAGTGGTGACAAGATTCTTCAATCCCCGCGATGAGTTCTTCTTTATGCTCTTCTACTGCGGCAACCAAATCTGCCGCAAAAAGCAAATCTTCTCTGTCTTTCAGGTCGAATTGTTTGTATACTTTCTTCTTCAAAGTGTCCATACAATCGCTGTTAAATTGTTGTGCAAAAATAATATTCAATGCTGCTTCTCTTGCTGCGTTTCTCATACGTCTCTCCGTTAAAAGTCGGTGTAAAATACGACGAAAACCCTACGCCGAAGCGAAGGGTATTCGTTTTGCTCGTTTAGTTTTCGTTTTCTTCGCGATGCTCGTCGTCCTTTTCAGGCCCCGCAATCGGTGCGGCGCAAAAAGCAACGTCAGCTACGTGTACGTCTACTTCTGCAACCTTGTAGTTGGTCATATTTTCAACGCTTTGTTTTACCGATTGTTGGATTCGGTAAGCGAGTTCCGGCACGTTATAGCCATACTTCACCACAACGGATACGTCGGCATAAATACCCTCTTTCTCAATGTAAAGCGAAATACCGTTTTTCTTGCCGGGCAACGGCGTTGCGCCCTCTACTTCTTTAATTGCCAATACGACGATATTGTGTACGATACCGGAGTTATAAACAACTTTTCCGCTCTTGTCGTCGTTAGTGTTTAATCTGATGTTACGCATTCAAAAAGATCTCCTTTTTTTCTGTCCCCTACATTATAACATATCTTTTTGAATTTTTCTACTGTTTTGAAGATATTTTTCTCTTCTTTTTTTAGCTTTCCGCGTAAACAGGCATGATGATAATATTTCCGGCGACAATCCCCGTTTCATTTTTCATCATGTTATAAATGGAAAGCGCCGTATCGTAATTCAATTCATCAGAATTGATAAACACGTTGACATTGTCCGAATCGACGGAAACGGATACGACTGCATCGGAAAAACCAAGCGAACGTACCATGTTTTCAAGTACCAATTCTTGTTCCATTGCGGATACGATTTCCATTTTCATTTCCGTTGCTTCTTCGTATTTTTCATCTCCCTCGTCGTAGAGTGCAATAACGCTGTCAAGCTGTACGAGCTCTTCGTTGCGCGTCGTCGTTCTCTCCGAGCGATAGGTAGTAAAATAATTGGACGCCGTTACCTCATCCTCGGCGGAAGTTACGCTGCTTTCCGTGTTCGCAAGCACGAAATTGAACACGGCGGTTACCGCTAACAATAACACCAAAGACGACATTAATACCACTTTCTTTTTGTTTGACATGATTTTATCTCCTTTTACTCTTTTTTCAAATATACTTTTACCGATTTTGCTTGCGTTCCCAAAGCGGCGGCTACCGCTTCGCGAACGTCCATAATTACCTGCAAACTGTTCGCGCCTTCGCAAACGACTACAACGCTTTGCACGCCCTCTTCCGTTTCGCATATCATAACTTCGGCTGCGCCAACTCCTTCCATTTCCGCCAATAATTTACTGACTTTTTGTTCAGCTTCGCTGGCAACAGCCGTATTTGCGTCCACCTCGTCGTTTTTGTAAAAGATTTGCCAAATTGCAATGATTAATACCAACGCTAAAACGGCGATGATGATAACGTCTTTCCATTTAGAGAATGTGAATCCTACTTTGGAAGGCGGTGAATTATTTCGCTCTAAATTACTCAATCAACACCTCGCTACAATAATTTTTCGTTAAATATTCCCACACTTCGTCTTTCAATTTATCCGTTCCTTTTTCCTGCAATTTTACGGAAATTTTCGTAATCATGATTTCATCCGAATCGCACGTTTCTTCATTGAATCGCCAATCGATATCCGATTGAACGCTCAAAGAAAATTTTTCTAAAAGTTCTTCGTTTAACGCGTTTTCTGCGTTTTGTATCCTCATTTCACAATAATACTTTATGAAGGATTCGTCTGTTTGTATGACCGATTGTGAAAAGTTTACGTTGTTTTTTGAGGTGTTTTTTTTGCTATTTGTGTCGAAAGGCTTTGCGTTTCCTAAAAATTGCGGAATTGGCGCAATAATACTGATTACACATGCCAATCTTGCAATCCCCTTGATTACGCCCGAAGTTTTGCCTGAGGGCAATATCGCCGTTAAAACGGCGCATACCAAAACCGTGCCGATTATACTCAATAAATATCCGTTCAAAATAACGCCTCCGACGACATGACGAGCAGCAAAATACACAAAAAATACAAAAATGCCGTAAACAACAGCGCCGCGGTGCAATAATGTAGATTTTCCGCCGTTTCCCCCAAAAAATCGGAAATTCTACTATCCCCAAACGGTTGGGTTATTGCCGCCGTTAAACGTAATAATAAATTGACGGCAATTAGAAGAACAAGCGGCTCGAATAAGACGGATACCATAAGGAATATGCTCATACTCCCCAAGGAATTTTTGATTAAAATACTTCCTGCAACGGCAAGGTCAAAGCCGCCCGATAAAAAGCCTCCGACGATGGGGACACCGTTCCCTATCGCGTATTTTGCCGCGCGGCGTACAATCCCGTCCGTCGTTGCTGCTGTAATGCCCTGTAACGTAAAAAATAACCCGAATACCGATACGCATACCCCGATAATCCATTTGTTGATACTCTTGAAAAATGCCGTAAATTTATTAATTTTTAATTCGTTTGTCAAGTTTCCTGCCATGGAAAACGCCATGATTGTTATGGTAAGCGGAAATACTACTTTGGATAATACGGATACAATACTTGTTGAGAAAAATGCCACCGCAGGCCGACATACGGACGCGGAGATTGAGCCACCGCTCGCCGCCATTAACGTCAACATCATGGGGAAAACAATATGCATTTGCTTTTGCATAGAAGACACGCTTTTTGTTGTTTCTTGAAAACACTCTGTCAATACTCCGATGAGCGGTATTAACGCCGCGACGTAACTGATCATAAATATCATATTAGCCGCGCTTCCGCCCAAATTTCCGCTACGAAGCGTTGATATCAGCCCCGAAAGCAAGGCGATTGCCGCGATACAAGTAAACGCAGGTAATACCTGTCGAACTTTTTCAAATAAAATTCTTACGATATTCGAGCCAAAATTCTCATAATCGAATTTTTCGCCTGCGATATATGCCGTCAACCGTTCGGCAACGCTGTCGTTTGTAAAATTATCCAAACTGTCTACGTACGCTTGTAGTTCAGATAAATCCAATTTTTCCAATAACTCTTCGATACTTTCGTTTAATTCCAACGAATATTGCGTATCTTCCGCTTGCTTACTATCGGCAAAAACCGTGATACTATTCACGCTAAAAAGGCTGAAAAATACAATGAATAATTGTATAAGAATTAATAGCGAAATTTTCTTTCTTTTTTTGCGGCGATTATCTGTATAAAGCAATGTTTTCATACCAAATTCAAAAAGCCGCGTACAAGCGTTAACAAACTTTCCAAAATCGGCAACGACAGTACGACGATGGCTATTTTTCCCCCAAGCGTCACTTTATCCGCTATGGCAGGTGAGCCAAAATCCGTCAATACCCCTGCGCCAAATTCCGTGAGATATCCTACGCCGACAATTTTTAGAAGAATTTTCAAAAGTCCGTTATCCATGCCCGTAGTTTGCGCGATAGAAGTAAAAACGGTAAGTACGCCTTTGAGTGCATCAACAAGAAAAAGCAGGATGACGATAATTCCTGTAATCGTTACGGCAAATGATAATTCGGGTTTTGTGCTTCGTAAAATTATCGCTGTTATAGAAGTGACGAACGCCACGCCGAGGATTTTCATCAGTTCCATTTTTTATGCTCCTTCATAGCCCGAATATGGATTTAATTTCCGTAAATAGATCGCCGACCATACTCACGACTACCGCTAAAACAATTACCAGCCCCACAATGCTTACAAGCGTTGCGATATCGTCACGATCGGATTTTTTTAGTATTTGACAGATTACGGTGATAATTATCCCAATCGCCGCCATCTTAAAAAGTATACTGATATCCATATTCTTCCCTCTATAAGATTAAAATC